>CAZGOO010000191.1:0-2293 GCA_964527505.1 uncultured Oscillospiraceae bacterium
CCCCGAAAGGCCGCTTTCAAAGGCGAAGCGGCAGATGCACCGCGCGCCGTTTCCGCACATCTCGGCGGCGGAGCCGTCGGAATTGTAGAAGCGCATTTGGCAGTCGCCGCCGCGCTCGGGCGGCCAGACGATCATCAGCCCGTCCGCGCCCACGCCGAAGTGGCGGTCGCAAAGCTGACGCGCAAGCGCGCCGTGCGTCTCGGGTGCGAGCGCGCGCAGGGGGTCGTGCAGCACAACAAAATCGTTTCCCGCGCCGCAGTATTTGTAGAATTTCACGAAGCAGCCCTCCTTTTTGCCTTCATCATACCCGCTTGCCGCGAAAATTGCAAGCAATTTCTTTCCCACGCGGCCGCTTTGCGGCATAGATTGGAAAGAAATCAAAAATGGGGCTTGACAAAGTATGCAAAAACGGTATAATAATACAAAAAGCACATACGTCCCCGTCAAAGCCCCGGCGGACTTAAAAAAGGGAGATTCGGCTATGAAAGTCTTAAAATTCGGCGGCACGTCCATGGCGGACGCCGCTCAATACCGCAAGGTGCGCGCGATCGTCCGCGCGGACGAAGCGCGGCGCGTGGTCGTCGTTTCGGCGGCGGGCAAGCGCTTCGCGGGCGACACAAAAGTGACGGATCTGCTCTACCTGTGCTACGCCCATATGCAGTACGGCGTCGGCTTCGAGGACATCTGGCAGTCCGTCGTCGAGCGCTACTGCGCCATTCGCGACGAGCTCGGCCTGCACGCCGATTTGGAAAGCGCCTTTGCCGAACTGCGCGAGCGGATGAAAAGCGGCATCTCGCGCGATGAATTGGTGTCCCGAGGGGAGTATTTTTCGGCGCTTTTGATGGCGGAATACCTCGATTTTCCCCTCATCGACGCGAAAGACTGGCTTAAATTTCACTACGACGGCACGATCGACCAGACCCGCTCCTATGCCTGCCTGCGCGAATTGGTTGCGGGCGGCTGCGCCGTCATCCCCGGTTTTTACGGCGAAACGCCCGAGGGAAACCTCCGCGTTTTAACGCGCGGCGGCTCGGATATCACGGGCGCTCTGGCGGCGGCGGCGCTCGGCGCGGAGCTTTATGAGAACTGGACGGATGTTTCCGGAATGCTCATGGCAGACCCGCGCATCGTGCCCGACCCGAAGCCCATCGCGCGCGCAACATACGAAGAATTGCGCCAACTTTCGTATACCGGGGCGCAGGTGCTGCACGAAATGACCGTTTTCCCCGTTCGAGAAATGAATATTCCTCTGAATATACGGAATACCAACGATCCCGCTCACCCCGGCACGCTTGTCAGCGACGACTTCCGCGAGCCGCCGATGGCCGAGCGCTTCATCACCGGCATCGCCGGGCGCAGGGATTTTTCCGTCCTGACCGTCGCACGCAGGGGTCTATCCGGCGCGGTCGGCGCGCTGCGGTCGGTGTTCGCCATCTTCGAGCGCTTGGCCGTTCCCGTGAGCTATGTAACGACGGGTGTGGACAGTGTGAGCCTCGCCGTGGAGAGTGAGAAGCTCACGCCCTACCTCTACACGCTCACCGACGAGCTGCGCAAGGCCGTCCACCCCGATTCGCTGACCGTGACCGATAACCTTGCCATCGTGGCCGTCGTCGGCCGCAGAATGGCGTTTCGCGCGGGCACTTCGGGCAAAATTTTCGCCGCGCTCGGCAAGCGCAGCATCAACATCCGCATGATCGCCCAAGGCCCCGAGGAGACGACCATCCTCGTCGGCGTGGAAAACAAGGACTATGAGCAAACCGTGCGCGAGCTCTACGACGCATTTGTAAAGTGAGGTTTCTTTTATGAAGCAATACAATGTTGGCATCCTCGGCGCGACCGGCGCGGTCGGCCGCGAAATGATGAAAATTCTGGCCGAGCGCGACTTCCCCGTCGCGGAGCTTCGGCTGCTTTGCAGCGCGCGCAGCGCGGGAATGCAGCTTTCGTGGAAAGGCCGCGAGCTTACGGCGCGCCCTGCCGCCCCCGACGCCTTTGAGGGGCTGGACATCGTCCTCGGTGCGGCAGAAAACGACGTCGCCGAGCGCTTCGCCCCCGATATCGCCCGCGCGGGCGCGGTGTTCATCGACAATTCCTCGGCATTTCGTCAGAATCCCGATGTGCCGCTTGTCGTTCCCGAAATCAACGCGGACGACATTCGCAAGCACAAAGGCATCATTTCCAATCCGAACTGCTCGACCATCATCGCCCTGACCGCGATTTACGCGCTTTTGCCGCTCGGGAATCTTCGCGCCATGGTCGCTTCGACCTATCAGGCCGTCTCCGGCGCGGGCGCGGG
>CAZGOO010000192.1:0-2286 GCA_964527505.1 uncultured Oscillospiraceae bacterium
GCCGAAAGACGCCGCCATGCGGCAAGCGCCACGCCCGAAGCGCGCTGCATTCTCAGGCAGTCCGGGGCAAGACGGCACTCGGGCTGCGATTTTCCGAAGGTATTATAACACAACTGCGCGCCGTCTCCAACCATTATTTTCGGTTTTTCGATTTTTTTCGTCAGAGCTTCCCATTCGGCAAGGGAAAGGGCGGCGTCGTCCGTCAGGCGGCGAAGTGTTCCGCCGACCGATTCAAATGCGGCGCAGTAGACCTGCGCGCGCCGCGCGTCCATGGCGCAAAGGACGGCGCCGTCGAAGCCGCAGCCCTGATAGGCCATCGCTTCAAGCGTGGAAACGCCGCAGCAGGGAAGCTCCCGCGCCCACGCGAAGCCCTTGGCCGCCGCCACGCCGATGCGAACGCCCGTAAAGCTGCCGGGGCCTGCCGCGCAGGCGAGGGCGTCAATCTCTTCGGGGCGCAGGCCGCAGCTTTCCAGAAGGTCCTGCGCGAGTTTCAGGAGCGTGACGCTGTGCGTCAGGCCGCAGTTGAGATAGCTCTCGCCGAGTAGCAGTCCGTCCTGCAAAATCGCGACCGATGCGGCCTTTGCCGAGCTTTCAAATGCCAAAATCCGCAAAATGTTCGCCTCCCGTTATGCTGATGCGGCGCGCGTCGCCGCCGAGCGATTCAATCGACACGACGATTGCATCCTGCATCGCGTCCTCTACGTTTTCGCTCCACTCCACGGCGCACACGCCGCCTCGGGCGAGATAGTCCTCCCAGCCGATGTCGAAGAGCTCCTCGGACGAGCCGAGGCGGTACATATCAAAATGAAACAGTGGCAGCCGCCCGTCGGGATATTCGTTGACCACGGTGTAGGTGGGGCTGGTGACGCGCATTCGGCTGCCCAAGCCGCGCGCAAGGCCGCGGGTGAAGGCGGTCTTTCCCGCGCCGAGGGAGCCGCGATAGGCGATGACTTCGCCGCCGCGCAGAGATTTTGCAAGGCGCTCGCCGAGCGCTTCGGTCTGCTCGGGGCCGTTCGACAGAAATTCCATTGACGTTCACATCCTTCTGCTCTATTGTAACACGACGCGACGGATTTTGCAAAACTTTCTTTTGGGTGTTTACACGGACGGCGCAAAATGGTATACTGAAAAGGGGAGGGGAAGTATGAGAAAATTCAAAACGGCCGTTGCGGACGTGTTCCGCAAGGGTGATATGGTACTTTTGACGCTTGCAATCGTCGCGTCGCTGTTCGGGCTTGTGATGATTTCGGCGGCTTCGGCGTATATGGGAAATTCGCGCTATCTGACGGTGCAGTCTCTGGCGCTTGCGGGCGGCATTCTGGTGTATCTGATTTTCACTGCCGTCGATGTGGACGTGCTTGCCGGCTGGCGCGGCGCGCTGTTTGCTTTCAACACGCTGTTTCTGGCGCTTCTGCTCGTCTGGGGCGTGCAGGGCAATACGGGCAATTTGAGCTGGCTGGAATTTCCGTTTCTGCCGTTTAATATCCAGCCGGCGGAGGTGTGCAAAATCACCTACATTCTGATTCTGGCAAAAACGATGAGCGTCCACCGAAATCACGTTTCCTCGCTTCGCTGCGTGGGACAGCTCGGTTTTCATATGCTCTTTATCGTCGCGGAGATCATCCTCATTTCCAGCGATACGGGCGTGGCATTGATTTTTATCTTCATTTTCCTTGTGATGTGCTATGTCGGCGGGGTGAACGCCGCGTGGTTTTTGGGCGGCGCGGGGGCGTTCGCGCTGGCGGCGCCGACGCTTTGGAAATACGTGATTCGCGAAGACCAGAAAAAACGCATCCTCGCGCTCTACGACCCGACGATCGACCCGACGGGGCTCAATGAGCTGTGGCAGACGAATCGCCAGCTTCAGGCACTGCGCAACGGCGGGCTGTCCGGACAGGGACTTTTTAACGGCTCCATGACGAAAAGCGGCTCGATTCCCGCGCAGCACACCGACGCGATTTTCTGCACCGTCGGCGAGCAGCTCGGCATGATCGGCTGCCTTGCGGTGTTACTGCTGCTTTTGGCGGTGGTTGCGCGCGTGGTGTATGTGGGGGTCAAGTCGCCCGACGGGATGAACCGCATGATCTGCATGGGCGTGGCGGCAATGCTTTTGTTCCAGATTCTTATCAATGTGGGAATGTGCATCGGCGTTTTGCCCATCATCGGCCTTGCGCTGCCGTTTTTCAGCTACGGCGGAAGCTCGCTCATCACCACCTATCTGGCGCTGGGCATCGTTTCGAGCATCAAAATGCACCCGACGCGCGAACCCGCCTCGCGCTATATTCG
>CAZGOO010000193.1:0-2254 GCA_964527505.1 uncultured Oscillospiraceae bacterium
AAGCCGCCGGCTTTCCATGCGTTGACGATGCGCGTTTTATGCTCCGGCTGCACGCGGGCATAAACGGCGATGGTTTGGTATTCCTTTGCGAAAGATTCGTCGTCCATTTCGCTCAGCTCCGCGCCCGTCAAGGCGCGCAGGCCGTCTTGCAAAATGCCGAGCTCCTTGGCGATGGCCACGGCGGTGTCCACATGGTCGCCCGTAATCATAATCGGGCGGATGCCCGCCATGCGGCATTCGTCGATGGCGGCTTTCACTTCGGGGCGGACGGGATCGATCATGCCCGCAAGGCCGAGGAAGCACAAGTCGCGCTCGAGCGCGGCGGGCTCGCTTGATTCGGGCGTTTCGCGGTAGACGCGCTGTGCCGCAGCCAGAACGCGCAGCGCCTTATCGGCCATGGCTTTGTTCGCCGCGAGGATTTCGGCGCGTTTTTCTTCGGTCATCGGCTGCGCCTTTTCGCCGTCGAACCAGCTTGTGCAGAGATTCAGGAGCACATCGGGCGCGCCCTTGGTAAACTGCACCGTGCCGCGCTCGGTGGCGTGCAGGGTGGACATCATTTTTCTGCCGGAGTCGAAGGGCGCTTCGCCGACGCGGGGGAAGCGCGCACAGAGGTCGTTTTTGTTGCGGCCGCATTTTGCGCCCCATGCCACGAGCGCCGCTTCCGTCGGCTCGCCCGTGACGCCTCCGTCGCAGGTGAGCTGCGCATCGGAGCAGAGGGTCATTGCCAGCGCGGTGTGCGCTTCGCTTGCGCCGAAGGATTCGACCACGGTCATTTTGTTCTGCGTGAGCGTGCCCGTTTTGTCCGAGCAGATGACCTGCGCGCAGCCGAGCGTCTCGACGGCGGTGAGCTTTCGGATGATGGCGTTGCGCTTGGACATATTCGTCACGCCGATGCTCAAAACGATGGTCACAACGGCGGCAAGCCCCTCGGGAATCGCCGCGACCGCGAGGGAGACGGCAATCATGAACGAATGAATGATCGTGTTGATTTCAAAGCTGCCCGCGCGCAGAAGCTGCACGGCGAAAATGAGCACGCAGATGCCCAAAACGAGCTTCGTGAGCACTTTGGAAAGCTGGCCGAGCTTTTTTTGCAGGGGCGTCTGACCCTCCTGCGTGTTGGCCAGCGCGTAGGCGATTTTGCCCATTTCGGTGTCCATGCCGGTGGCGGTGATGACGGCTTTGCCGCGGCCGAAGACGACGGTCGAGCCCATGTAGACCATGTTTTTGCGGTCGCCGAGGGGAACATCCTTTTCGCCCTCGCGGAGATTGAGCAGGTCAACATACTTGAACACGGGCACGGATTCGCCCGTGAGCGCGGCTTCTTCAATCTTCAGGCTGGCGCTCTCCAAAATGCGGCCGTCGGCGGGGACGGCGTCGCCCGCTTCGAGCAGAACCACATCGCCAACGACCAGATCTTCGCTGCGCACGGTCACAACTTTGCCGTCGCGCAGGACGCGGCTCGTGGCCGCCGCCATTTTTTGCAGCGCTTCAATGGCTTTTTCGGCCTTGTTCTGCTGATAAACGCCCAGAACGGCGTTGACGATGACCACAAAGAGAATCACGAACACGTCCGTGAAGCTCTCGTTTTCCACCACCGCAAGCACCGTGCTGACCAGCGCGGCGGCAAGCAGGATGAGGATCATCGGGTCGGCCATCTGCGCGAAGAACTGCTTGATAAGCGAGTCCTTTTTCGCCTCGGCGAGCTTGTTTTTGCCGTTTTTCGCAAGACGCTGCGCCGCCTCCGAAGAGGATAGACCCTCCGGCGAAGACTGCGCCTCGCGCAGCACGGCGTCTGCCGACTGCAAATACTGTTTCATTCGGTTTCCTCCCATGTTTGATTTCCATGTAAACGCATATAAAAAAAGACTCATGCACAGATAAATCTGCACATGAGTCTTGTTGTTTCTGCAAAGCCGGGCGGCCACGCCGCCGGGATGACGACTTACGCTCGCGCGATATCGCGCGCAACTACTCCCCCATATGAAACGAAGAAAATTATACCAGAGAAAGCTGCACGTGTCAAGAATTATTTTTCGGGCGCGGGCTCTTTCTTGAGGTATTCGTTCACTTTTTCCACCATGTTCTTCGGCATCGTGCGCGGCACGGGGAAGAGGGCGGCGTTGACCACCTGCTTGCAGAACGTGAGCAGGAAGCGCGTGGTCGCGTCTAAATTTTCCGGAGCGAGCGCGTCGATCACGTCGTGGCGGTTGTGGATGTTGCCGTTGCCGGGCGCGCCGAAGCGGGCGAAGTTGAT
>CAZGOO010000194.1:0-2250 GCA_964527505.1 uncultured Oscillospiraceae bacterium
ATTTCGCAGTACTACGGCGCAAAGCGCGAGGACAAGGTCAGCGAGGCTGTCCACACTTCCCTTTTGACCACGCTGATTCTCGGCGTACTCATGACCGTCGGCGGCATTCTGGCCGTTCCTCTGATGCTCGAATGGATCGATATGCCCGCAGAGGTCATCCCCGATGCCACCACCTACCTCACCATTTACATTGCGGGCATTCTGGGCTTGATGATTTATAACATGGGCTCGGGCATTTTGCGCGCCGTGGGCGACTCGAATCGGCCGTTTTATTATCTGGTCGTCTCGGCGGTGCTCAACACGGTGCTTGACCTTGTGTTCGTCCTCTCGTTCGGCATGGGCGTTGAGGGTGTGGCCTATGCCACCATCATCGCGCAGGCCGTCTCGGCGGTTTTGATTATGATTTCGCTGGCCAGAAGCAAAAGCTGCGTGCGCTTCCGCTTCCGCGAGCTGCGGCTGCACTGGCAGGTGCTCGGAAAAATCTTCCGCGTGGGTCTGCCCGCCGCGCTGCAAATGACCATTACCTCTTTCTCCAACATTTTCGTGCAGTCCTACATCAACTTCTTCGGCAAGGAGTGCATGGGCGGCTGGACGGCCTATTCCAAGGTCGATCAGCTTCTGCTTCTGCCGATGCAGTCGCTTGCGCTCGCGGCGACCACTTTCGTCGGCCAGAATCTCGGCATGAATCAGGTCGAACGCGCGAAAGAAGGCACGCGCAAGGCGCTGATTCTGGCGATGGGCGTGACGGTGGTCTTGACGATTCCCGTCGTGATTTTCGCAAAATATCTGGTGCTTTTCTTCAACGAAAACCCCGATATTCAGGTCTACGGCACGCAGTTTTTGCAGACGCTCTCGCCTTTTTATGTGCTTTGCTGCTTCAACCAGATTTATTCCGGCTCGCTGCGCGGCGCGGGCGACAGCCGCGCGACGATGATCATCATGCTTCTGTCCTTCGTCGGTTTCCGTCAGCTCTATCTCTGGCTGATGGCCACCTATATTTCCAACACCGAATTTTTGATTTCGATGGCCTACCCCGCCGGCTGGCTGGTATGCAGCATCATCACCCTCATCTATTATAGGAAAGTCGGTCTGAAGAAGAACCGTCTGCTCGACGCTTCCGAGATCGGCGCGCAAGCCTGAACAATTATAATTTGAAAGGAAGAATACTTATGGATTACGGCACCCGCGAATTTGAGCTCCTGCAAAAGCTCAACTTTATCCGCCCCTGCGGCACCGAAGAGGAAAAGCGCGCCGCGCGCATCCTCGCAGACGAAGCCGAAGCGCTCGGCCTGAGCGCGAAGATCGAGGACTTTGAAGTCGATCACTGGACGATTGAACAGGCCGACCTCTTCGCCTGCGACAAGCACTGGGAGGTCAAGGGCTACGGCCTGTCCGGCTCCACGCCCGAAGAGGGCATCACCGCACCCTTTGCCTATGTGCAGGATGCGAGCGAAGTCGATCTGCTCGAGGCCAAGGGCAAAATTGTCATGATTAACGGCCGCGCGGGCGACAAGGTCTATAAGCGTCTGGTCGAAGCGGGCGTTCTGGGCTACATCACCTTCCAAGGCAACGTCGCCGACGAGCGCGAAAAAACCGACCTCGACACACCGAATCTGCGCGACTGGGCGCTGAAATTCGGCAAGCTCCCGGCGCTCAATATGCGCACGATGGACGCTTTCGAGCTGGTCAAGGCCATGCCCGAAACCGTCACGCTCACCCTGCGCCAGACGGAGGACAAGGCCACTTCGCAGAACGTCATCGTTGACCTGCCCGGCACGGACGCGCGCGGCGAGACGATCGTTTTCGGTGCGCACTACGACAGCGTGCCTTTCAGCCACGGCGTTTACGACAACGGCGCAGGCTCGGTCATTCTGATGGAGCTTCTGCGGCACTTTGTGGCCAATCCCCCCAAGCGCAACCTGCGCTTCTGCTGGTTCGGCTCGGAAGAGCGCGGTCTGCTCGGCTCGAAAGCCTATGTGGCGGCGCACGAGGAGGAGCTCAAAGACGTTCGCCTGATGATCAATGTGGACGTCGCCGGCCCCGTTCTGGGCAAGGACATTGCCCTTGTCACCGCCGAGGACAGCCTGCGCATCGCCGTGGAGTACCTCGCCAATGTGGAGGGCTTCTCCATCTCCGCCAAGCAGGATATCTACTCCAGCGACTCCATCCCCTTTGCCGATAAGGGCGTCCCCGGTATCAACTTCGCCCGCTTCGGCGCGCCCGGCAACGGCAACATCCACAACCGCCACG
>CAZGOO010000195.1:0-2237 GCA_964527505.1 uncultured Oscillospiraceae bacterium
TTTCCGCGATAGCGCATCGCGTCGCACGCGGCGCAGTAGGCCACGCCCCGCCCGATGAGCGCCTCTTCCTCCGCAAGCCCGAGCCTGCGCGCCTGCGCGCCCATCGCCAGAATTACGGTTTTTGCGGCAAATTCGCCCTCGCGGGCGAAAATGCGTTTCGGTTCGGCGTGTAAATCAAAGCCCGAGACCTCGGCGAAGGCGCTTTCTGCGCCGAAACGCTCGGCCTGCGCCTGCATTTTTTCGGCGAGCGTGAAGCCGTCGATGCCCTCGGGAAAGCCCGGGTAATTGTCCACCCGGTCGGTCAGCGCCATCTGCCCGCCCGCTGAGAGCTTTTCCAGAACGAGCACGCGCAGCCCCGCGCGCGCGGCGTAGAGCGCGGCGGTGTAGCCCGCAGGGCCGCCGCCGATGACGACGGTGTCGTAAATTTTCATTTTTCAGCCCTCCAAGGCGCGGTCCAAAAACGCGTCGATGGCGGCTTTCGACTGCGGCGCGACGATGCGATCGACCTCTGCGCCGCCGCGATAGAGCACCAGCGTGGGCAAAAGCTCCACCTTGGCCGTCTGCAAAAGGGCGGCTTCTTCATCGGCGTGGACTTTGCCGAAAACCACTTCGTCCGCGCGCTCTTGCGCGACGGCCTCGAGCGCGGGGGCAATCCTGCGGCAATAGACGCACCACGGCGCCCAGAAATCGACCAGAACGGGCTTTTCGCCCGCAAGCGCTTCGTTAAAACGAGCGGCATTCATTTCCGTCATGTTCGGTTCCTCCTTTGCGGAATGATTGGTTCTTTCGCTTGCAGTATAGCACGGGTGGGGAAGTTTGTCAATAATAAAAATGAGAATTATTATTATTTTTATCAAAATTTCCCGTACATACTTTTCCCGCGCCTCGGGCATTCTAAACGCACAGAGAGAAACCCGCGCAAAAACTTCGGGCGCCGTCCGTTTCGGACGACGCCCGCTTTTTTAGTTCGGCAGGATGTTCACATCGCCGCTGACGGAGGAAAATTCCAATTCCACGCCACCTTGATTGACGGTATAGCTGCGCCCGTCATCCGACGAAACCACTTCGCCGAAGCCCGTATCGACCGTCAGGTCGCCGCTCGTGCTCGAAAGCCGCGCGGAAAAGGCGGCGTCGCGCGGGAGACAGAGGGTAACATCCCCGCTTGTCGTTGCGGCGCGCAGCGCGGTGAGAGGCGTTTCTTCGTCCCACGGATTGAGACTTGCGCGCAAATCGCCGCTGACGGAGTCAAAGGAAAAATGTTCGTAAATATACACATCCTCAAGCGTCGTTTCTCCGCTGACCTGCTCGATTTCCAGCGTGGAAAAGCTGCCGCTCCGTATCGAAATTTCGCCGGAAACGGACGCCGTTTTTCCCTGATTGACGCGGTAATCGACCAGCGTCAGGCTGCCGGAGGTCAGCTCGACTTCGAGGGAATCGACCCACGCAGAGAGAACATCGTCCGATGCGTCCTCCATGCGGCAGTTGCCGCTTGCGGATTTGACGGAAAGCGCGTTGAGCTGAAGACCCTCGAGGAAAATATCCGCCGAGACGGTTTGAATGTCCAAATTCAAAGCGCGGTTGCTTGTCCCGGGAAAGAGGACGGATGAAACAGAAGAATCAAGGAAATCGGTGTAAAAGAGAGACTTCGGAATCTGAATCTCAAGCGTCTTCTCCCCGCAGACAAAGGACGAGAAAAAGCTCGATTTGCAGGGGAGGATGGTCAAAGTGCCGTTTTCCATTTTCCAGCGCAGGCGCTCGTCTTCGTCCAAGCCCTCCGGCTCGGAGAAGCGCAGCGTGTCGCCGTCGTAGTAGCGTACTTCGACTTTGCCGCCGAGCCACTCGATTTTTAAGCCTTGCAGCGCGGTTGTCTGCTCGAGGGTCAATTCGCCGCCGCCGATTCGATATTCCGCGTCGTCGTAGAACGAAATGCGCAGATTTTGCCAGTCAAACTGCGGCAAAAGGTCGGTTGCGCTTAAAAGCAGCAGTCCCGCCAGAAGCGCCGTCAAAACCAGCGCGGCCACGCTGCACAAAACGATTTTAACGATTTGCTTCGCCATGTTTCTTCGCTCCTTTCGCAAGACGGTAAATTCCGTCGGCTACGCCCTGCAAGCACGCGCCGATGAGGAACACAAGCCATGTAAACGCCCACGCGCCGGTATTAAAGGACAGGCGCAGGTAAATCGCGAGCGTAAAGGCCCAGATGAGCGCGCGGATGATCGCCTTTGCGCCGCTTCGGT
>CAZGOO010000196.1:0-2228 GCA_964527505.1 uncultured Oscillospiraceae bacterium
CGCGCGGGACGATGCACGGGTCGTGCCGCCCGGAAATCGCCAAGGTGCCGCCCGCCTCGGGAGAGACGGACTCCTGCGGCAAAGAAATGCTCGGCGTGGGCTTGACGGCGATGCGGAAAATGAGCGGCATGGCGGTGGATAGCCCGCCGAGCGCGCCGCCTGCGTGGTTCGTTCGGGTGCGCACCGCGCCGCTTTCGTCAAAATAGTAGGCGTCATTGTGCGCGCTTGCGCGCATCGCGGCGCAGGAAAAACCGCTGCCGAATTCCACGCCCTTGACGGCGGGGATGGCGAAGAGAATCTGCGCGAGGCGGTTTTCGATGCCGTCAAAGGGCGGTTCGCCGACGCCGACGGGAAGATTGGTCACGGCGCACTCAATGCAGCCGCCGACGCTGTCGCTTGCGGCCTTTGCCGCGAGAATTTCCGAAACCATCGCCGCGCCCGCAGCGGGGTCTAAGGTGGCAAGGGGCGCGTTTTGCGCGGGCGCGAGGGGGCAAAGCGGGTCAAAGGGACGGTCGCAGACCGCGCCGATTTGCAGAATGTGGGAGAAAATGCGAATATTCTGCGCCTCGAGCCACTGCGCGCACAGCCCGCCCGCGATGCAAAGCGGCCCCGTCAGTCGGCCGGAAAAGTGCCCGCCGCCGCGCGCGTCGTTGTGCCCGCCGTATTTGACATAGGCGGGAAAATCCGCGTGGGAGGGGCGAAAGAAGGTGTTTTTTTCATAATCGGCAGATTTTGCGTCCGCGTTGCGTAAAATCGCGCAGATGGGCGCGCCGTCGGTCTGTTCGCGGTAGATGCCGCTGAAAAATTCGGGGCGGTCGGGCTCTTTCCTTGCGCTCGACCAAGGCGCGCGCCCGGGGGCGCGGCGGTCTAAAAAGGCTTGCAGACGCGCAAAATCCGGCGCAAAACCGGCAGGGAAGCCGCCGAGCACCATGCCGACGGCCGCGCCGTGGGATTCGCCGAAGAGGGTGAGCTTCAGCACATTACCGAAAGTGTCGCTCATGGCCGAGCCTCCTTTGCCATACGGCGCAGATCGCGCCAGAATTCGGGGTACGATTTTTCTGTGCATTCGGCGCTGCGCACCGTGACCTCCCGCGCGCAGCGCGCCGAGGCGACGGCCGCGAGCATGGCGATGCGGTGGTCGCCCTTGGGGTCAATCTCCCCGCCGAGCAGCGGCGAGCCGAAAATTTCCAGCCCGTCGGGCGTTTGGGAAATCTGCGCGCCGAGCGCGGCGAGGGTGTCGCAGACGGTTTTCAAGCGGTCGCTTTCTTTCAGACGCAGGCGCGAAGCACCGAAAATGCGCGTGCGCCCCTGCGCGGCGGTGCTGAGCAGCGCGAGCGCGGGGACGAGGTCGGGAATGTCGCGCGCGTCAATCTCGATGCCGCGAAGCGGCGCGGGGGAAACGCAGAGAATTTCGCCGTCATACTCCGCCTTTGCGCCGAATCGGCGCAGAAGCGGGACGATTTTTCGGTCGGGCTGGGCGCTTTGTTCGCTCAGACCCACGGCGCGCACGGGCGCACAAAACGCGCCCGCGCACAGAAGCAGCGACGCCGCCGACCAGTCGCCCTCGACCTCCAAGCGGCCGCAGGCGCGGTAGCGCTGCCCGCCGGGGACGAAGTAGCCGTTTTCCAGCGGCTCGATGCGGACGGAAAAGCGCTGTAAAAGCTGCAATGTCAAGTTGACATAATCTCTTGATTCCAAGGGGCTTGTCAGCTCGATCTGCGAATCCTCGCCGAGCAGCGGCAGGGCGAAAAGCAGCCCCGAAATGTACTGTGAGCTGACATTACCCGGCAGAAGGTAGCGCCCGCCGCGCAGCTTGCCCTCGCAGAAAATCGCGTCGTCCGTTTGCCTGATATCGCAGCCGCCGGCGCGAAGCGCGTCGGTCAGGGGCGTCATCGGCCGCGCGGCAAGGCTTCCGCGCAGCAGAAATTTCGCGCCGACGCCCAGTGCGGCCGCCACGGGCAGAAGAAAGCGCGCCGTCGCGCCGCTTTCGCCGCAGTCGAGCGTCGCGTCGCCTCGGGGAAGCTCGGGCGGGCGCAATGTGAGCGCAGATTGCCCACGCGTCACTTCCGCGCCGAGCGCCGAAAGGCAGCGAAGCATCGCCTCAATGTCCTGCGAGAGTGCGCCGCAGAGCGTGAGCGTGGTCGGGCGGTCGGACAGTGCGGCGCACAGCAGCGCGCGCTGGGCGAAGGATTTGGAGGGCACGGCGCGCACGGTGCCGCCGAGGGGAG
>CAZGOO010000197.1:0-2217 GCA_964527505.1 uncultured Oscillospiraceae bacterium
TTGAGCACCTCTACCTGCGGGTAGTTGGCAAGATAGGTACACATGGAGCCCTTGAAATTGTCGTACTGCCCTTGTTCAAAGAGGGAAATGTCCTTGGCCTCGAAGCCTGCGGCGCTGCAAAACGCGGTGTAGGCATAGTAAGAGCCGAGCTGCGTCCAGTGGTGGTCGGTGCGGAAGTAGATGTATTCGTCCGTGTGCTTGGCGATGGCAGAGTAAGCGTCCACGGCGGTCACATTGTTTGCCAGCTTCGAGTAGCAGTAGTCAATCATGTCGGGCTGGTAGCAGTTGCCCGTGCGATACGCCTCGGGCGCGTAGAACGCGGCGGCGTTCGGCACGGCGATGCTGAATGTGCGCACGTCGCTTCCGAGCGCGTCGGCAATGGAGTTGACCGCAGCGGCGTATTTTTCGATATAGCCGCGGCTGATATAGGGCACGTCCATCGCGCGGTTGCCCACCACGATGGCAACACCCAAATCTTCCGCCTTGGCGTCCTCCTCGGGGTACTGCGTGCCGGAGTCGTTGATGGTGGGTTTCGTCGTCTCGTCCGGCTCATTCGGCTCGGCTTCGCCGGAGGATTCGGAGGAAGATTCGCTCTCTGCGGGCGGCTCGGTCGTGTTGGGCTGCAAAGACGCGCCGCCGTTTGCTCCGCCGTTGACGAAATCAATCACGATGGAGGGGTCTTCGTCCCCCGCGAACAGGGACGAATGGTAGAAGCCGTTGAGCTGCTTATTGGCCGCAAGCAGCACCTCACGCTGCGGGAACGTATCGGAAAAATACTTGGAAAATGCGGCATTGAAGCTGCCGTCGAAGAAGGACGAAAGCGTGAACTGCGGCTTTGTGGCAAGCTCGCGCCCCTCCGTGGCGGAGTAGGTCGCGTCGGTGTCGAACAGTGCGATCGCGCCGACAAGCAGCATCAGAAAAATCATTCCCGCAGTCAGGGCAGAATACAGGCGTTTCATGGGTGCCTCCTTAGAAATTTGCATAGATCGAGGGACTGCTGCCCAGTCCGACAATGGAAACCGTGGAGAAATACAGCAAAAGCAGCGCGAAAAGCATCAGGCTCGCGGCGTAAAACGCGCGCTTGGGCGTGATTTGCAGGCTTCTTCCGCCGCGCCGACGCTCGGCAAAGAGGCTGCTCCAAATCATCGAGAGCATTCTCGGAAGCGCCGTGCAGCCGAGCACGCAGACGATGAGAAGCGGAATCGAGCCGCGCAGCTTCGCCCACACCACGGCAGACCAGAACGTCTCCGGCGCGAACATCGCGCCCCAGAGCGCCGTCGCGCTTTGCATATCGCTGCACGAGGCAAGGGAAATGCCGACCATGCAGACAAATGCCGTAACGATTCTGCGAACTACGCGCGGGATCTTCTCCAGACGCTCGCCCAAGAGCTTTTCTATCATGATGAACACGAAGAAGTACAGCCCCCAGAGGACGAAATTCCAGCTTGCGCCGTGCCAGAGGCCCGTCAGAAGCCACACGACGAGAAGATTGAAAATCTGCCGCGCCTTCCCTTTGCGATTGCCGCCGAGGGGGATGTAAACATAGTCCTTAAAGAAGCTGCCGAGGGTGATATGCCAGCGCCGCCAGAATTCTCCCACGGAAAGGCTGGTAAAGGGCAAGTCGAAATTTTCGGGATAGCGGAAGCCAAAGACGCGGCCGAGGCCGATGGCCATATCGGCGTAGCCCGAGAAGTCGAAATAGAGCTGGAAGAGAAACACCAGCGCCGTCGCCCACGCGGCAAGACCCGTCTCGGCGGGGCTGAGCGAGGTCACAAGCCGCGCGCAGTAGTCCGAAAGGAGCACCTTTTTGCCCAAACCGACGCAAAAGCGCACCATCCCGCGAAAGGCTGCCTGAGCGCTGCTTCTGCGGCGGTCGAACTGCTCGGAAATCTCCGCGTAGCGCACGATCGGCCCCATCGGCATCTTCGGAAACATGGAGATGAACAGAAGCAGCCGACCGTAAGACGGCGCGGGCGCGGTTTTGTTCCGATAAATATCCACCTGATAGGAAATTAACTGGAATGTAAAATAGGAAATGCCCAGAGGAAGTGCCAGCTTCAAAACGCCCGAGCCGTCGGCGGCGGTAATGCCGACGAGCGAGAGCAGGAAATTCGTATATTTGAAGAAAACGAGCATCAAAAGGTTAAAGGCCAGCGGCCAAAGAAGCGTCTTTTTCTGCCCGGGGACGATGCGGCAGGCAAAAAACTGATTGACCAG
>CAZGOO010000198.1:0-2198 GCA_964527505.1 uncultured Oscillospiraceae bacterium
GCTATGAGCAGTATTGCATCAGCAGCGTCATCTGCGACGAAAACGGCAACCTCTACTATAAGAACGACAGCGGCAACGTATTCTGCATCGGTATTTCCGATATCGAATTCCCGCAGCTTGTCAAGCAGCCCGAAGCGGCTTACAAGTATGAGCCGAACACCTCCGCACCCGCACTGGAAGTGGAAGTGTCCAAGGTCAAAGAGGGCACCGTGACGCTGCAGTGGCAGCGCTCGGTAAACGGCACCGATTGGGAAGACATCGACGGCGCGACCGAAGCGAAGCTCACGCTCGACACCTCCACGCTCGGTACGATTTACTACCGCTGCGTTGCGACCAACACGGTCGAAGAAAAGACCGCTGTGACCGTCGGCGAGACGACTGCCGTAACCATTAAGATTTTCAACACGGATACCCGTCCGGAGTACGCCGTGAACGAATCCAACGCAAGACCCTCTCCCTACTACAAAAAGACCCTTGCCTACAACGGCGCCGAGATCGGCACCGAGGACTATGAAAGCCCGCGCGTCTGGTTCGCCGCTCCCGAGGACGGCCAGATCCTCTCCGTTGAGCAAATTTCCGGCGACGACTACTGCGATATCACCGACCAGACCGGCGTTTACGCCTTCCGCCTCTACTTCGGCGACGGCGTGACCATGGCAAACACCTTCCGCGTGACCACCGTCAGCGAAAGCGGCGTGCAGGCCGTGTATGAATGTACCGTACGTACAGACGCCGTCTCGTTCCGCGATACCCGCGGCCACTGGGCGCAGGACGCGATCGAATTTGCCTATGAGCAGGGCCTCATCGACGGCATGGGCGACGGCTACTTCCAGCCCGCGCTGAGCGTCACGCGCGCGATGTTCGTGCAGATGCTCTACCGCCTCGACGGCGAAGAAGAAGTGACCGAAGCGGCCGACTTTGTTGACGTTTCCGAGGGTAGCTGGTATGCCGACGCGGTTGCGTGGGCAAGCGCCAACGGCATCGTCCTCGGCACGGATGAGACGCATTTCTCGCCCGACGCCGTGCTCACCCGCCAGCAGGCCGTTGCGCTGCTCTATCGCTATGCGAAGTACGCAGGCTGCGATGTGAGCGCAAGCGCCGACCTGTCGGGCTACACCGATTTGAAGCAGGTGCAGTCCTATGCCCTTGAGGCGATGCAGTGGGCCAATGCCACGGGCATCGTCACCGGCAGAAGCGCCACCGAGCTTGCTCCGAAGGGCGAAATGCGCCGCTGCGAAGCTGCTGTGATTTTCGAGCGCTTCGTCGAATTTATGAACTCCGACTCCGAAGAATAATCCATCCTTTTGATCCTTCTGTTCTGTGTGTGTGAACCCTGCGCGAGACAGACCTGCTGCAAGGCAGGTCTGTTTTGCGTCTTGAAACGGGCAGAGAAGTGTGGTATAATCAAAGAAAAACGAAAAGAGAGAACAGCTTGAAAACCGAGGATTTTTACTACGACCTTCCGCAGGAGCTCATCGCCCAGACGCCCCTGCAAAAGCGCGACGCATCGCGCCTTCTGGTACTCGGCCGCGAAAGCGGCGCGATTTCCCATCGGCATTTTTCGGACATCACGGACTATCTGCGCCCGGGCGACTGTCTGGTGATGAATGACTCCCGCGTGCTTCCCGCGCGGCTTTTGGGGCATCGCCTGCCCGGCGGCGGCGCGGCGGAGGTTTTGCTGCTTCAGGACAAGGGCGACGGCCTCTGGGAGTGCCTCGTGCGCCCGGGGCGGCATCTGCGCGAGGGCGCGCAGATCTCGTTCGGCGACGGCGCGCTCACCGCGACGGTGCGGCAGGTGCTCGAGACGGGCAACCGCCTTGTGCAGTTTCACTATGAGGGGATTTTCCTCGAAATTTTGGAGCGCCTCGGAAAAATGCCCCTGCCGCCGTATATCCGCGAGGAGCTTGCCGATCAGGAGCGCTACCAGACGGTCTATTCGCGCGCGCTCGGCTCGGCCGCCGCGCCCACGGCGGGGCTGCATTTCACAAAAGAACTGCTTGCGCGCGTGAAAAAAATGGGCGTGAAGCTCGCCTATGTCACATTGCACGTCGGCCTCGGCACGTTCCGCCCCGTCAAGGTCGAGGACGTGACGCAGCATCATATGCACTCGGAATTTTGTATGCTCGGCGCCGAGACGGCGAAACTGCTCAACGAAACGCGGCAAAACGGCGGGCGCATCGTCTGCGTGGGCACGACCT
>CAZGOO010000199.1:0-2180 GCA_964527505.1 uncultured Oscillospiraceae bacterium
AGCTGCGCGACACCATGCAGTCGCACGAGCGCTGCTCGGTCGTGGAGGTCATGGGCAGAAACGCGGGGCATTTGGCGCTGTATGTCGGTCTTGCCGTCGGCGCGACGGCGGTGCTCATCCCCGAGCGGCGGGACGATTTTGAAGGCAACATCATCGAAAAAATCCGCAACGCGCGGCTCAACGGCTTCACGCACTACATGGTCGTCGTGGCCGAGGGCGCGGGCAGCGCCTTTGAAGTTGCGCAGCGCATTAAAGAAGAAATCGCCATCGACCCGCGCGTGACGGTGCTCGGCCATGTGCAGCGCGGCGGCACGCCCACTGCGCGCGACCGCGTGACCGCCACCAGAATGGGCTATCACGCCGTCGAGCTTCTCTCAAGCGGCCGATTTGACCGCCTTGTGTGCATCCGAGACGGAAAAATGTGCGATGTGGACATCTCCGAGGGGCTCTCCGAGCACAAGGACATCGACCCCGAAGAGCTGACGGTTTTGCAGGCAATGACGGGAATCTGACTGTTTCGATAAATTTCGCCTTTTTCAAAAATGTTAGAACTTCATTCACAGTTTTGCAAAATCGCTCGCCTATAATGCAAAGCGTAAGGACGACGGAACGCCGCACCGCCGAACTTGCGAAAGTTTTTTGTCATTGATCTCTCTTTTCCCTCTCTCTCATTTCTGTAGCGGGTTCCCGACGACCGAACGGTTGTCGGGAACTTGCTGTTTTTTCGGAAATACAGAAAAAATCCCCGCAAAGCCGGTTTTTCGGCCTTGCGGGGCAAAACGATTCAGAGGAAAATCTCGCAGTCCGGCTCCACCTTTTTGCACGCGGCAAGCACCTTTTGCATCACCTCGGCAGGCTGCGCGCCCTCGGCAAATTCCACGATCAGTTTTTGCGTCATAAAATTGACCGTCGCGCCGGCCACGCCCTCGGTTTTGCGCGCGGCGTTTTCCATCAGATTCGCGCAGTTGGCGCAGTCCACTTCGATTTTGTATGTCTTTTTCATGCTTCGTTCCTCCCATGAATTTTTGCTATGTTGAATTAAACGCTTGCTTAATCGTTACAGGCGTAGTATAATGGTTTTGCGCCCGTTCGTCAAGCGCGCGGGCGCAAAGATGTCCGAACGGAGAAAAATTCTTTCCGTTTGGGCGAATTTGAAAGGAAACGGATTTCATGGAGCAGCGCCCACTGCCGCATCGGCACGCAGACGCGCACGACCTGCAAAGCGTCCGCCGCGGGCTCGAGCGCACGCAGGATTTTCAAATCGTCGCGGAAATTTTTCGTCAGCTCGCAGAGCCGACGCGCATTCGCCTGTTTTGGCTTTTGTGCCACTGCGAAGAGTGCGTCGTGAATCTTTCGGCCATGCTCGAAATGTCGAGCCCCGCGTTGTCGCACCATCTCAAGCCGCTCAAAAACAGCGGCCTCATCGTCAGCCGCCGCGAGGGCAAAGAGGTCTACTACCGCGCCGCCGACACCGAGCAAAGCCGCCTTTTGCACCGCATGATCGAGCAGGTGATGGACATTGCCTGCCCGAAAGAGGGCTCCCCTGCCGCCTCGCACGGCGCAGCGCAGGGCTATTCCCTCGAGCAGACGGAGATCATAAAAAAGGTACACCAGTATCTTCTGAGCAATCTCGACCGCCACATCACCATCGAGGCGCTTGCCGCGCAGTTCCACCTGAGCCCGACGACGCTCAAAACCGCCTTCAAGGCCGCTTACGGCACCTCCATCGCCGCGCATATCAAGGAGCACCGCATGGAAAAAGCCGCGCTTTTGTTAACGCAGACCGAACTTTCCATCGCCGAGGTCGCCCGCGCCGTCGGCTACGACAGCCAGAGCAAGTTTACCGCCGCCTTTAAGTCGTTTTTCGACACGCTTCCCAAAGATTACCGCAAAACCTGACAAAAACCTTTGTAGGGGGGGCGGCGCCCTCGACGCCCCGCTAAGGCCCCCTTGTGCAAAGGGGGCTGGATGCGAAGCGTAGCGAAGCAGACTGGGGGATTGCTGTTTAATTTAATAAACAATCCCTCCGGCTCGGCGCTGCGCGCCGACCCACCTCCCTTTACACAAGGGAGGCTTTTTGCGCCCTGCGGGCGCAGCCTTTACACAAGGGAAACCCCGACTGCCTGCAAAGGCCGTCGGGGTCGTGTTTTCAGAAATCGCGCGTTTGCAGGCGGCAGACC
>CAZGOO010000200.1:0-2171 GCA_964527505.1 uncultured Oscillospiraceae bacterium
CGCGCGGCAAGACGCTCGGCCAGCGCGGAAAGCTCGCGGTCGCTGCCGAAGAGCGCGCTGCCGTAAAGCGCGAGGTATTCGCCCGCGCGGATGTCGTGGCCGTCGAAGTCGGAGTCGCGGGCGGCGTAGGTGATCTGCATGGTTTCCACATTGCCGATGGCCTCGGTCATCGCCTCGAGATTCTCCTCGACGCTCGCCTCCGGCTCATAAACCAGAAGCGCGCTGATGCCCTGCGGCACGGTCTTGCTCGGCACGACGATGATGCGCTTGTCCTCGCAAAGTTCGACCGTCTGCTGCGCGGCCATGATGATGTTTTTGTTGTTCGGGAACACGAACACGGTGTCGGCCGGCGTGCGCTCGATGGCCTCGAAAATGTCCTGCGTGGAGGGGTTCATCGTCTGGCCGCCCTCGATGATTTCGTCGGCGCCCAGTTCGCGCAGAAGCGAGGCAAGACCCTTGCCCGCGCAGACCGAAACGATGCCGACGGGTTTGCGCTCCTGCGGCGCAGGGGGAGCAAGCGGCTCGTCGTTGAGGTCGTCGGTGCTTTGCACATGGCGGCCCGCGGCGAGGTCGTCATGCTGCGTGCGCATATTTTCGATTTTCGCAAGCTCCAGAGTGCCATACTTCTGCGACTCGGTGAGCGCGTCGCCGGGCACGTTTGTGTGGACGTGCACCTTAAACGCTTCGTCGTCCTCGCCGATGACAAGGCTGTCGCCGATGGACTCAAGATAGGCGCGCAGCGGCTCAAGGTCGATCTCCGGCTGCGGCTTGCGGACGATATAAACGGTGTCGAAGGCGAACGTGATATCTCCCGTGTCGAACTCGGAGAAATCCGCCGCTTCGCGCGTCTGCACGGCTTCGTAGGCGATCGTGCCGCCATTGGCAACGGTGGCCATCGCCTCGAGCACATACAGCCAGCCCTTGCCGCCGGCATCGACCACGCCCGCCTTTTCCAGAACGGGGTTCTGATGCTGCGTGGCTTTCAGAGCGGAAGTTGCCGTCGCGACGGTCTGCTCGAGCATCGCGCTGAGCGTCGCGCCTTTCGACGCGCTTTTCTGCGCGCGCGCCGCCGCCAAGCGGGCGACGGTGAGGATGGTTCCCTCGGTGGGCTTGCCGACTGCGCGGTAAGTCTCTTCCACGCCGGCGGCCAGCGCATCGGCCAGCTCCTCGGCGGTGCATTCGTCTTTGCCCTTGAGGCTCTTGGCAAAGCCGCGGAACAGGCGCGAGAGAATCACGCCGGAGTTGCCGCGACCGCCGCGCATCGTCGCGGAGGCGACGGTGTCGGCAATTTTCGTGAGCGAGGCGTCGGTTAAGGGGGCGAGCGCCTGCGCGGCGGTATTGAGCGTCATGCTCATATTCGTACCCGTGTCGCCGTCGGGCACGGGGAATACATTCAACTCGTTGATCTGCTGCTTATGCTGCTCAACCAGCGCGGCTCCGCCGAGAATCATTTCGCGAAGCATCGCTCCGTCGAGAGTAGGGTTCAAGATGGGCACCTTCCTTTCAGTCGAGGATCATCGAGTCAACGAACACGTTGACCTCTTTGACCGGCGTATCCGTCTGCTGCTGCACGACGAAACGCACCTCGGATATAATGGACTGCGACAAGGCGTTCAGGTTCACACCCTGATCGACCGCGATGTGCAGATCGACGGTAATCGAGCCGTCGTCGTTGGTATGGATGAGGACGCCCTTGGACATGGATTCGCGGCGAAGCAGATGCACGATCCCGTCGGACATCGTGCGCACCGCCATTCCCTTGACGCCGAAGCAGTGCATCGCGGCGTTGCCCGCGATTTTCGTATAAACATTGTCGGACACGCAAACGTTGCCCAGCTCGTTTTTGCGGCGGATCATCGAAAAACCTCCTTCTTTGATGCGGAAAGCGCCGAAACACGCGGGCGCTTTCCCGTTCGGGTGGATGCGGCTCAGCCCTCGAGCATTCCCTGCTGCCAGCAGTCGGGCGCGGGGATGTTCAGAAGCTGCGCGACCGTGGGCGCAACATTGGCAAGGCCGAATGCGCCGTCGCGGAGGGTGTAGCGGGTGTCGGGGTCGTAGACGATAAAGGGCACGGGGTTGAGGCTGTGCGCGGTGCGCACGGAGGTCTTGCCCTTTTTGGTTTCGGTCATCTGGTCGGCGTTGCCGTGGTCGGCGGTGATGAGCACGGTGTA
>CAZGOO010000201.1:0-2159 GCA_964527505.1 uncultured Oscillospiraceae bacterium
AGCGGGCGGCGCGAAGCGCTGGCTCAATCTCGGCTTCAGCTTTCAGCCCTCGGAGCTGGCAAAGTTTGCGCTCATCGTCATTTTGGCGCAGATGATCAGCGTCTATCGCGACCGCATGAAAGAGCTGCGCACGCTGCTCTTTATCTGCGCGCCGGCGGCGATTTATGTGCTGCTTCTTGTGGCCGAGCCCCACTTTTCGGCCATCATCATTCTTCTTAGCATCACGCTTGTCATGCTCCTGCTCGGCGGCGGCAGCAAGAAGTGGCTGCTTGGCGGCACACTTCTCGGCGGCGGCGCGCTTTTGGGACTGATGCTCCTTGTCGGCTATACCGACGCGCGCTTTGACGCGTGGCTGCACCCCGAAGAGCACGCGCTCGGCTCGGGCTTGCAGGTTTTGCAGGCGCTTTATGCCATCGGCTCGGGCGGTCTGCTCGGCCTCGGCTTCGGCCAGAGCCGTCAGAAATATCTCTACCTTCCCGAAGAGCACAACGACTATATTTTCCCCATCGTCTGCGAAGAGCTGGGATTCTTGGGCGCGCTGTTCATTCTCATCCTCTTTGCGATGCTCATCATCCGTGGCTTCTGGATTGCCATCCACGCGCGTGACCGCTTCTCGATGCTGCTTGCGGCGGGGCTTACGACGCTTTTGGCCTTGCAGGTCATCTTAAATGTGGCGGTCGTGACGAATCTTCTGCCCGCGACGGGCATCTCCCTGCCGTTCTTTTCCTACGGCGGAACGGCGCTTTTAATGCAGATGTTTGAATGCGGCGTTGTTCTCAATATTTCGCGAAGCATCGACACAAACCGTGCGTAAAGGAGCGATTTCATGCGAGTGATCTTCACCTGCGGCGGCACCGGCGGGCATATTAACCCCGCGCTGGCCGTGGCAAAGCTGCTGCGCAGCCGCAAGCCCGACAGCCAAATCCTCTTTATCGGCGCAAACGGCATGGAAAAAGACCTCGTTCCGCGCGAGGGCTTTGCCATCGAGCAGCTTGAAATCTCCAATTATATCCGCAGTATCAAGCCGAAAGACATTGCGCACAATATCAGGGCGCTCGGCTCGGTGCGCCGCGCAAAGCGCCGCGCCGCGAAAATTCTCGAGGAATTTCGGCCGGATGTCATTTTGGGAACGGGCGGCTACGCGAGTTTCCCCGCGCTTTTCGAGGGCGCGAAGCTGCATATCCCCACGGCTGTGCACGAATCGAACGCCGTGCCCGGTCTTGCCACGAAGCTCGTAGCCGACCGCGTAGACCGCATTCTGGTCAACTATGCCGAAAGCGCCGCGCAGTACCGCAACCGTGAGCGCGTTGTGGCCGTGGGTGTTCCCGTGCGGGAGGAATTTATTTTCACCGACCGCGCGCAGGCGCGCAAGCGCCTCGGCCTTGACGAGCGGCCTCTCATCGTCTCCGCGTGGGGCAGTCTCGGCGCGCGGGAAATGAACAAAAAAATTGTCGAATTTATGAAAGCCGAGGCGCGCGAGGGGCTTTTTCAGCACATCCACGCCACGGGCTCTTTCGGCTGGAAATGGATGCCGGACTACGCCCGCGAACAGGGCTTGGATTTACAGGCGCATCCGCAGCTTCGGATGCAGGAATATTTTTACAATATGCCCACGATGATTGCGGCGGCGGACTTGGTGCTTGCCCGCGCGGGCGCTTCGAGCATCAGCGAGATCGTCGCCTCCGGCACGCCGTGCATTTTGATTCCGTCTCCGAATGTCACGAACAATCATCAGGAAAAAAATGCCCGCGTCATTGAAGCGCGCGGCGCGGCGAAGGTGATTTTGGAGCAGGACTGCGACGGCGCGTCGCTCTACGAAGCGGCCAAGGCGCTGCTGCTCGATGCGAAGCAATGCGAAACCATGCGCCGCAATCAGCACAAAATGGCCGCGCTCGACTCGACCGAGCGCATTTACGAAATTCTCTGCGAACTTGCCGAGGCACGCTGAGCGGGAAAAGCGCATAGGATGGGGAAAATTTCCGAAGCGGAGGTTTGACCCATGGGTACATACCGAATTTGCGGCGGAACGCCGCTGCGCGGGGCGCTTCGCATCCACGGCGCGAAAAACAGCGTGCTTCCCATTCTTGCCGCCACACTGGCGACGGGGCAGACGAGCGTTTTGCACAATTGCCCCGAAATTTCCGATGTGGAAGTGGCCG
>CAZGOO010000202.1:0-2137 GCA_964527505.1 uncultured Oscillospiraceae bacterium
GGAGGTAATGGCGGCGCGCTCTAACTGGCGGTCGATGAGCTTGTCGTATTCCACGCTCACGTCGCCCGCCTGCACCATTTCCAGCGCATACCGGCGGTCGAGCGCCACGATGGCGTCGTCATCGATCGCATCGGTGCGCAGAAGCCGCGCGCCGAGCGGGGTGGCGAGCTTGCCCGTGCCTTGGAAATTCAGCCCCGTGAGCGGGTTTTGCAGCTCGGGCATCTTCAAAAGCTGCGTCAGAACACCGGTGTTGACGAGCATGGCGTTCATTTCATAGGGCGCAAACTGCGACCAGAACTCCACAAGCTGCGCATATTCCAGCGTATCTGCCGTGCCGGAGATGGGGTCTTCGCCGACGGTAAAAACTTCCGCGCCGTTGTCGTTGCCGTCGCCTTTGATAATGACGTTTACCGCATCGGCAAGGTGCATTTTCTGAATGTAGCTGCCGATCTGGCGCAGCATCACGCCGAAAAGGTCGAGCTTCTGGAAACGCAGCGCCTCATAGGATGCCACGAGCATCCTACCGCGCTTTTTCAGGGAAACGAGCTTTTCGCGCGTGCGGACGGTCGTTGCGGGGATCGTCGCGCCCTCGGCGAGGTCGGCAAGGCTCTGCTCCTGTTCCTGCGGCACGCAGTAGATGGAGCGGTAGTCCATCGAATCGATCGTGGTGATGCTTGCCGTGATTTCAGGCAGGATGTTTGCCTCCTGCATTCCCTGCCGCACGGCGCGGGCAATGTATTCCGGGAACAAAACCGCCGAATCCAGACACGAGAAGAAGCGCTCTACGCTGTCGGAGCCCTCTCCCTTGACGCGGATGCCGAAGCGCTTGAGCTGGCGCTGGAAGGCATCGGTTTTTTCCAGTGCGGTGCCGCGATAGTTCTCGCTCGGGTCAAGCGATTCGAGCACCTGCGTGAAACTTTTGCCGCTTTCGCGGTACATACCCTTTTCCAGACGAATGTTTTCAAATGACATAAAACGGTTCCTCCCTTTCGATTACAGCAAAATGCAGACGGTGGCCGAGGCGGGGTTGACCTGAACGGTCAGAAATTTTCTCGCCGCGTCACCGGATACCTTAACCTTGCCCGTGCCGTCGGCAACGAGCCCGCAGTAGCCGAGCGTCGGCGCGGTGCCGGTATAGGGCAGGGTCACAAAGCCGCGAAGCTGCACGGCGACCGTGTCGTTTTTCGGCGCACAGGCCACGCCGCAGAAGTCGTCGCCCGCGGTGCAGGCCATCACGGCGCCGTTTGCGATGACCTTGCAGGGCGTGCCCTGCGAAAGCGTGCCTCTGGCGGAAAAGGTCACATATTCGCTTCCGATGGATTCAAAAGAAATGTTCATAAAATCATACCTCCGTTAAAAATTCAGATCAGAAATGCCGTATCGACATCTTCGGTGTGTTCTTTCGCGCGGGGAAGCTGCGTCTGCGGCGGGAAAATGCCCGTCAGCTTCTTCTCCATCGCCTCGCGCAGAGCCGAAAGCTCCGCTGCGTCCAAGGCCAGCGCGGCCTTGCGCAAAATTTCCTCTCCCGAGGAAAAGCCGAGCAGCAGTCCGCAGGAGACGACGCGCTCGATCTCCGCTTCGCGCCTGTGTCTGCCGAAATCGGCCTCGCGCTCCATGCGCGCAAGCTCGCTTTTCAGCGCCGTCGATCCCTGCTCGGAAACCAGTTCGGCAAGACTTTTTGCGGCGCTGCGCCTTGCCTTGAGCACGCCCGCTTCCTTCTGCGCCGGGACGGCGACAAAGGAAAATTCATAGGCGTCGGTCGGCTCGCACAAAATGCGCACGCAAAGCTGCCCGTCGTAGTGCTCGCCCGGCAAATGCTCGCACGCCTCCTCGCTTCCGCAGACCGAGCAGACGGACTTTTTCATCGCGCAGCCGACGGAAACTTCCTTCTTAATGCCGCCCTCGATTTCGGCAATGAGCTCCTTCGTGCGCTCCGTGCGCAGCATATAGCACTGCGCGCGGATAAAGTGCGCCGCTCCGTCGGGCAGAACTTCGGTGTCGAAAATGCGGGCAAGCTGCCCATCGGCCGACCAGCGGTGGTCGGAAATGCCCGTTTTGCCGAGGAAGAGCTCTGCAAGCTTGGGCAGCGCCGCCGTGTCGAAGCGCTCGAAGTCGCGGTCGGGCAAATCGTCGCACA
>CAZGOO010000203.1:0-2132 GCA_964527505.1 uncultured Oscillospiraceae bacterium
CAGTTCATATCCTGCACCAGAACGCGCGAACGCGCCAGCTTCATCGAGCTTGCGGCAATGGCGACGCTTGTCAGAAGATACAACCCCTCGGGGATCATCCCGACCAGCGCGCCGACGGTCGCTTCGACCGATTCGCGCAGCGGCAAGCCCTGAAAAATGCTTAAATAATGGCGAAGAAAGAGGAAAATGCCCATAGGAATGAGCGCAATGCCGACGACGGTGATGAGCTTTGTTAAGGAGCGCATCATCTCGGACTTTGCCGCGCGCAAATCGCGCTTTGCCTCGGCGGCAAGCCGCGCGGCGTAGCTCTGCGCGCCGACTTGCGTCAGCTCCGCGCGGCAGCGGCCGGAAATCACGAACGAGCCTGAGCGCAACGTGTCACCGACCTCTTTTTTTACCGCGTCCGCCTCGCCCGTCAGGAGCGATTCGTTCACCGAGAGCGCGCCTTCGCGCACGACGGCGTCGGCACAGATCTGGTCGCCCGCGGAAAATTCCACGATGTCGTCGCGCACGAGCGCATCGGTGCGCACGCTTTTCTTCGCGCCGTCGCGAATGACGGGCAGCGTGCCGACGGCAAGCAGCGTCAGCTTATCCACCGCGCGCTTGGCGCGCAGCTCCTGATAGACGGAAATGCAACTGTTTGCCGCCGCGACGAGCAGAAACAGCATATTTTTGAACGAGCCGACCAGCGCGAGCGCCGCGCCGAGCACGAGGAAAATGAGGTTGAAAAAGGTCAGCGAATTTTCCCGAACGATCTGCCCGACCGAGCGGGTGCTGCTCGGCGGCGCGGTGTTCGTCAAGCCGCAGCTTTGCCGCTCGGCAACCTGCGCGGAGCTCAAGCCCTGTCGCACATCGGCGTGAAGCGGCTGCACGGCGCGCATTTGTGCTTCTTTCTGTTTCATAATCCGCTCCTTTGCATTTTATGCAGACATTATAGCACGCCCGCGCGAAAAACAACAGACCGAATCCTCTTTTTTTCAAAAAACAGGGAGGAAAAATGCGAAAATTGTGCTTGCATTTTGCGTTTCGGTGTGATATAATCTATCGGTCTGAAACTGGGTGGTCCTCTGCCGGACAAGCCGGATATGAACGCCTAATAAATTACAGGAGGACAAACAAAATGGATCTGATGAAGGCTCTGACCAGCCAATACATGAAGGAAGAGCTGCCGCAGATGAACGTCGGCGACACCGTCCGCGTTCATGTGAAGATCAAGGAAGGCGCTCGTGAGAGAGTGCAGGTTTTCGAGGGCACCATCATTGCCCGCAAGCACGGCGGCATCGAGGAGACCATCACCGTTCGCCGCATCAGCTACGGCGTCGGCTGCGAGAAGGTATTCCCCGTGCATTCCCCGAGCATTGTCAAGGTCGAAACCGTCCGTCGCGGCAAGGTTCGCCGCGCGAAGCTCTACTATCTGCGCGACCGTCTCGGCAAGGCTGCCAAGGTCAAGGAGAGAGTTTGATCGGGCGTTTCGCAGGAAAACCGAATCAAAAACGGAACAATCCGAGCTTCTCGGGTCGCGGCGTGGCAAAAGCCACGCCGCTTCCGTTTTTTGGGAAAAATCCCCCGATGCTGTTTGCATCGGGGGACAATGCTTTATTTCCGAATTTCGGGCGTGTAACGGGTTTTGTATTCGCGGTAGACGGCGTTGAAGTCGGCCGTGGCGCCGCCCTTGATGTCGTTGAGGTATTCGTGTGTGCCGAAGCTGCCCGCGTGCGTCTCGATGAGGGCGACGGCGATGTTGGAGCAGTGGTCGGAGATGCGCTCGTAGTTCGTTAAAAGGTCGGACAGGACGAAGCCGAGCTCAATGGTGCAGGTGCCGTTTTGCAGGCGCTCGACGTGCGCGGCCTTGGCCTCGGCAATCAGCAGGTCGATGACCTGCTCAAGCGGCTCGACGCGGCGCGCTTTTTCCAGATCTTCGTCGCAGAACGAATCGATGGTCAGATTGAGGATGTCCGTCAGCGCGGCGGTCAGATTGTCCAGCTCCGCCCGCGCCTGCGGAGAGAAGGAGATTTTCTTGTCGCGGATTTCCTCGGCGCTGCGCAGCAGATTGACCGCGTGGTCGCCCATGCGCTCGAAATCGCCGATGCAGTGCAGCATTTTGGAAACTTCGCGGGAGTCTTTTTCGGTGA
>CAZGOO010000204.1:0-2127 GCA_964527505.1 uncultured Oscillospiraceae bacterium
TCGTTGCCCACCGCCTTTCGACCATTCAGCACGCGGACAATATCATTGTCCTGTCCCACGGCAAAATCGTCGAGCAGGGCACGCACTTCGAGCTTCTTTCCAATCGCGGCCGCTACTATCGGCTCTATCAGCTCCAGTTTGCCGACAAGCCCGCACTTTCCCAATAAAACCCGCATCGCCGCCGCCCAAAACGGGTGGCGGCGATTTTTTACGCGCATTTTACGCTGCAATCGCACATAGGCTGACGCGGGGGCGATAAAATGTGTAAAAACAGCGAACTGCTCGGCTCGGCGCTGATGGCCTGCGGCGCGGGGCTGCTTTTGGCGCTGCTCTTCGGCTCGGACTTCGTGCAGACGCTTGTCGGGATCGCACTTTTGGCCGTCGGATGGTGCGTTGCGCGGCGCTGCTGCTGAAAAATCGGCATACTCTTGTCCAAACGCGCGTATATATTCTCAGAACGAACAAGGAGTGAGATCGATGGAGCTGGTTTTTCAGGAAAACAGGCTGGATTTTTGGAACCGTGCGCTGTGCTGCACGGTGACGCAGGAGCAGACGGCGGAACTGATCGTGCCCGACCGACTGCCCGATGCGCAGCGCGTGCTGGATGTCGCCGGGACGGTAGTCGTGCGCGCGGAGGAATGCGGCGCGTCGAGCGCGTCCGTCTCGGGCGCGGTCGCGGTGAGCCTCGTGTACGCCGATGAAGAGGGGAAAGCCTGCCGCTTGCAGGGGCAGGTGCCCTTTTCCGTGCGGCGGGAGCTGACGGATGAGGCCGCAGAGCGCGTGATGCAGGTGCGCTGCGCGCTCGGCGCGGTCGATGCGCGGCTGCTCAATTCGCGAAAGCTCTTAGTGCGGGCGAATGTGTGTTGCGAATTTAGCGTGTTCACGCGCTGCGAGCAGACGAATTACGACCTTCCCGCGCCGACGGAGAATTTGCAGCTTCTGCGCCGAACATTTCCCATGCGGATGCCGCTGGCCATGGGGGAAAAGAGCTTCACGCTCAATGAGGAGCTGATTTTGCCGGCGGGAAAGGAAAGTATCGCAGAGCTTCTCAAGTGGGAGTGCCAAACGCGCGTTTCCGAGCAGAAGTGCGTCGGCGCGCGGCTGGTCTTTAAGGGGGAGATCGTTGCCCATGCCCTCTATGCCGACGCCGACGGGAAGCTGCAATGCTGCGATTTCAGCGTGCCGTTTTCGCAGTATGCCGACCTCGGGCGCGAGTGCGACGAGGCGCAGGCGCACACGCAGTTAACGCTCACGGCGATCGAGCTGGAAGCGGACGGACAGTTGGAATGCCGCAGACTGCTTCTCAGCGCGGGCGTTTTCGCGCAGTGCCGCGCGCAGGGGGAGCAATCGGTGGAGCTGATTGAAGATGCCTACTGCCTCGATGCGGACTTGACGCCGCGCTTTGCAAGCTGGCAGATGTGCGCCACGCTCGATGAGCCCACGCTTCGGGAAACGGCGCTCTTTTCCGGGGACTTCGGCGCGCAGAGCATCATAGACGCGCGCGTTTATGCCGATTGCGCGCAGCTTCGCCGCGAGGGGCAGAATCTCTTTGCGCAGCTTCCTTTGAGCTGCAATGTGCTGTATCTTGACTTGCAGGGCGCGCTTCGCGGCGCGACGCTTCGCAGCGAAGTTACGGTGCAGACCGCCCTGAGCGAAAACGGCGAATGCCGCATCGCGCGGCTTTCCTTCGGCGAGGTTTACTCCACGGTCGGCGCGCAGGAGACGGAGCTTCGCTGCGCGGTGGAGGTGACGCTCGAATGCAGCGCCGGGCAGACCCTCTGCGCGCTTTGCGGCGCGGAGATCTCCGAGCAGCCGCCCGCGCCGCGCAGGCCGTCGGTGCTTCTGCGGCGCACCGGCGGGCAGGAGGAACTCTGGCAGATCGCAAAATCCTGCCGCAGCTCCGTCGAGGCCATCCGCGCGGCAAACGGTCTGACGGGCGAAACCGCGCCGAGTGACACGATGCTCCTCATCCCAATGTAAAAAACACCCCCTGCCCGCGCGGGCAGGGGGCGCTTTCGCGTTGCGGAAGGCAAACTTATTTCAGGAACAGCTCGATGACCGGCACGAGCACGTCCGGCTGCTTCGGCGGGAGCTTGATGACCAGAAGTCCCTGCTGCGCCGTCTGCC
>CAZGOO010000205.1:0-2124 GCA_964527505.1 uncultured Oscillospiraceae bacterium
AGATTCACCAGGTCGCAGTTGTGCATATGCTGGGCGAAATAGTCCGAGTCGTGGAAATGGATGATGCCCGCTTCGTGCGCCTCGACGATGTCCTGCGGGAGCAAAATGCGGCGGGTGATGTCTTTGCTCACTTCGCCTGCCATATAGTCGCGCTGCACGGCGTTGACGGTGGGGTTTTTGTTCGCGTTTTCCTGCTTGACCTCTTCGTTGTTGCATTCGATGAGCGAGAGGATGCGGTCGTCCGTGGTGTTCGACTGGCGGGCGAGCGAGCGGGTATAGCGGTAGGTGATGTATTTTTTGGCCACTTCGAAAGCGCCGTGCGCCATGATCTGGTCTTCCACAAGGTCCTGAATTTCTTCGACGGACAGGCTGCGGTTCATCTCTTCGCAGTGGATGGCCACGGCCTGTGCGATGCGGCGGATTTGAAGCTCGGTGAGCCGCTCGGCTTCTTCCACGACCTGATTGGCCTTGGTCACGGCGACCTCAATTTTGCGGATATCGAAAACGACTTCCGCGCCGTTGCGCTTGATGATCTTCATTGGGTTTGCTCTCCTTTTCCGAAAGGGCGGGTGCGCCCGTAGTGTTCACGCCCCTTATTATACTACATCTTGTGGTAATTGCAATAGGGGAACACAAGATTTTTGAAATTTTCTTTTTTCGCGCGGACGGGCTTCCTTTTTTGCCCGAAATAAGGTATAATACAAATTTGAAAGAATTTTTCCGCGAAAGGGAACCGATGATGAAACGAATCGTCTCAATACAGGACTTGTCCTGCGTGGGCAAATGCTCTCTGGGCATTGCGCTGCCGGTACTGTCCGTGATGGGGCTCGAGGCCGTGGCGCTGCCGACGGCGCTGCTGTCTGCGCACACCGTCTTTGACGGCTTTTATTCTCTGGATTTGACCGAAGCGCTTTCGCCCATCACGGCGCACTGGCAGGCGATGAATCTGAAATTCGACGCCGTCTGCTCGGGCTATCTTGGCTCGAGCGCGCAGGTGCACACGCTTGAGGCGCTTTTCGACGCAAACGAGGGCGCGCTTCGCTTCGTTGACCCCGTTCTGGGCGACCACGGGCGGCTCTATTCCGGCATGGACGCGGCAATGGTCGAGGTCATGCGCGCGCTTGTGCGCCGCGCGAGCGTGATTACGCCGAACGTGACCGAGGCAAGCCTTTTAACGGGTCTGCCCTATACGCCGTCGCCGAGTGAGGCCGAAGTTTCCAAACTTCTCGACGCGCTTTTGTCGCTCGGCGCGCAGACGGCCATCGTCACGGGCATCCGTCGCGGCGACGGAAAAATCCGTGTGGCGGCCGCGTCGCAGAACGGTGCGCGCTTTCGGGCGGAAAACGAGGACATTCCCGGAATCTACCACGGCACGGGCGACCTCTTTGCCGCCGTGTGCGCGGGTAGCCTGACGCTCGGCGCCGACGCGCAGGATGCGGTAGCGCTTGCCGCCGAGACGGTCAGCCGGGCCATCGCCGAGACGTGCGGGGCAAGCGACGCGCGCTGGTACGGCGTGCAGTTTGAGCCCTGCCTTGAAACGCTTTGCGCGCGCGTGCGCGCGATCACCCGAAAGGAGAAAACCGAATGAAGCGACCCTTTTCGAGCCTGTCTCCGAAAACGAAGCGGCGGCTGCCGCTGATCTATGCCTTTTTCCTGCCGTTTTTTATCTGCCTGATTGCCTTTGCCTGTCTGGGGAGCTATCCTTTCGGCGACCGCATGATTTTGGCGCACGACGGCTGGCATCAATATTATCCTTTCCTTGTCGCCCTGCGGGAAAAGCTCCTGACGGGCGGCAGCCTGCAATACACATGGGATGTGGCCATGGGCACGGGCTATCTTTCGCTGTTTTCCTACTATCTTGCAAGTCCTTTGAACCTCTTGTGCGTGCTCGTTCCGGCAAAATTCATGACGGAATTTTTCGCGTTTTTGACGATGGTCAAGATTTCACTGGCCTCGCTCTTTTTCGCGTATTTCCTGCGGATGCTTTTTAAGAAAAACGACTGGACGCTGTGCGCGTTTTCCTTAATGTACGCCTTTTGCGCGTGGTCGGCGGGCTACTACTGGAACATTATGTGGCTCGATGTGTTTGCGCTTCTGCCCTTGCTCATCGCGGGCACGGTGAGC
>CAZGOO010000206.1:0-2120 GCA_964527505.1 uncultured Oscillospiraceae bacterium
CGGAAAATTCGGGGCTGGTCTGGTCGGTCGCGCGGCGCTATTTCGGGCGCGGCGTGGACGCGGACGACCTCTTTCAGCTCGGCTGTCTGGGCTTTTTGAAAGCGGTCGAGGGCTACGACCCCGCCTTCGGCACGCAGTTTTCCACCTACGCCGTGCCGAAAATTTCCGGCGAAATTCGCCGCTTTCTGCGCGACGACGGCACGGTCAAAGTCAGCAGGGGACTCAAAGAGCGCGCGCTTGCCATCCGCGCGGCGCAGCAGAAATTTTTAGCCGAACGCGGCAGGGAGCCGACGGTCGGAGAATTGTCAAACCTGCTCGGACTGACGCCCGAGGAGATCGCCGCCGCCGAAGGCGCGACGGGAAACGCCGAGTCCATCCACCGAAAACTGACGCAGGACGGCTTTTCGCTTGAGGATGTCCTGACGGACGGCGACATGGAGGAGGACATTTTGGAGCGCCTTTCCCTGCGCGAGGCGATTTTGTCCCTGCCCGAGCGGGAGCGCGCGGTGATTTTTCTGCGCTTTTTCCACGGCCTGACGCAGGACAAGGCCGCAAAACTGCTCGGCGTGTCGCAGGTACAGGTTTCGCGCACCGAAAAAAAGGCGCTCGAGGGGCTTCGCCGACGCATTTGCGAAACAAATCCGCAAAAAAGTTCTTGACAATCGGGCGCGCAGGCGCTATAATAATTCGTGCCGCTATGGAAGCGGAAATGCTACTGTGGCTCAGTCGGTAGAGCAGCTGATTCGTAATCAGCAGGTCGCCGGTTCAAGTCCGGCCAGTAGCTCCAAAAAAGCACTTAGCTTCTGCTAAGTGCTTTTTTGCATGATATCCGTTTCCTGCGGGCACGGATGAGATCGCTTTCGCGATGAGATCCGCTGCGCAGATGATATACGCTTCGCGTATTGAGGAACCGGCCTTTTCCAAAGGAAAAAGCCGGTTTCTCAAAGCGAAAGGCCCCAATAGCCGCGAAGCGTTTCTGTGCCGAGGGGCTTTATCCACGCCTGCGGCGTGTCGCCGCCGGATGTGCTGACGCGGGCGCTTTTTGCGCCGAGCGCGGCGGCAAGCGCCGCAGCCGCCTGCGGAACATCGGGAATTAGCTCGTAAATGCGCAGTTCGCCGTTTTCAAAGCCCGCTGCCGCGCAGCAGACGTTCTCCTGCGTTTCGATTCGGTAAAGTCCGGCGCCGCTCAGGCGGCCGTAGCCCTCGGCGCAGCGAAGAAAATCCTCCGAAAAAGAGGCGAAATTGCCGAAAAGCTGCATTTCGCGCAGCGCGCGGTAGGTACTCGCATCGATGCGGCGCAGTTTTGCGCCGTTTTTTTGCGCCTCGACGGTATAATTTTTGGCGAAAAATGCCGCCGCGTAGCCCCGCGCCTCGTAAAAACGCGCCAATTTTTCGTCTGCGGGAACCAGCACGCAGGCGCGCGCGCCCTGCGCGCGCAGTGTCCGCTCGGCAAAGTCGAGCAGCTTCGTGCAAAGCCCCCGCCCGCGCGCCTCTGCGCGGGTGCAGACGGCGTAAAGATAGGCTGTGGGCACGCTTTCACCGTTTTCGTCGATGCAATCGACCCGGAGCGCGCAGAGCATCGCCTGAATTTTTTTCTCCCGCGCGCAAAACACCTGCGCGGACGCGCCGACCGTCTCCCAGAAGCAGCGCTGCTCGGCCTCGGTGTCGCCGAAGCAGTCGCGCCAGAGCGCGGAAAGCAGCGGAAGATCGGCGGAAGATGCAATCTCAAATGTCATTTTTCTCCTCCGCCAGCCATTTTTCCAGCAGAATATCGGGATGGTAGCTCTCTTTTGCGCTGCGAAGTCCCTCAAGACCCATGTCGTCCTCGCGGTTGAGCAGGCGCAGCGTGGGATGCTGCGCGCGAAGATAACGGGCAAATTCGCGGTTGACCATCGCGTAAGCGCCGGGAACATCGGAAAGCGATTTTTCAAAATGGATGTCGAACACCGCCTCGCTCACGCGGCTGCCGACGGCAAAGCCGATGAGCGCGTCGCCCTCGGAAAGGGCGATTCCCTCGAGCATCAAAGCGTCGAAATTTGCAAAGGCGCGCGTAAGGGCGCGCTGCTCGCCGGAATAGTCCGCGCCGGTGGCCGCGTGGCGGGCATACCAGAGGTCGAGAA
>CAZGOO010000207.1:0-2098 GCA_964527505.1 uncultured Oscillospiraceae bacterium
CGAATGTGTAGCCTTTTGCGGTCAGGGCGTCTGCCACGGCGTTAAAATCGTCGGGGGCGGTGTAGACGGTGAAGCAATCCTCTTCGGCCTCGAAATCGTCCGCGCCGCAGTCCATCGCGTCCATCATGACGGCGTCTTCTTCGTAGTCGCCGTCCTCATTGTCGATGACGAGCACGCCTTTTTTGTTGAAGTTCCACGAAACGCAGCCCGCTGCGCCCATTTTTCCGCCGTATTTGTCGAAATGGTGGCGCACATTGCCCGCGGTGCGGTTGCGGCTGTCGGTCATCGTCTCGACGATGACGGCAACGCCGCCGGGGCCGTAGCCTTCGTAGGTAATGGCTTCGTAAGCGTCGCCGGAGCCGGCATTCGCCGCCTTTTCCAGAACGCGCTTGATGTTGTCGTTGGGCATATTGGCGGCCTTGGCCTTGGTGATGACGGTCGCAAGGCGGGAGTTATAGTTCGGGTCGGCGGAGCCGCCGCCCTCCTTGACCGCGACGTACATTTCTTTCGCGATCTTCGTAAACGCCGCCGCGCGCTTGGCGTCCTGCGCGCCCTTGGTCTTTTGGATGTTGTGCCACTTGGAATGTCCGGACATATGAAAAACTTCCCTTCGCAGTGTATTCAAAAAATTCCAATCTATTTTAGCACTTCCCCGCGCAAAAATCAATAGAATTTCATGCAGTCGGCGTGCGTTTCGGAGATTTTTACGGAAATTTTCGGGAATTGCGCGGCGATTTTCGCCGCAAGGACGGCCACGACGGGGTTTTCGGTATAAAAATGCCCCGCGTCGATGAGGTTCACGCGGCTGTCGAACGCATCCCAGAACTGATTGTAGCGCACGTCGGCGGTGACGAAGGTATCGCAGCCGGCGGCGATCGCCTCTTGCAGCTCGTCGGCGCAGCTCCCGCCGCCGACGGCGACGGCGCAAACCTCTTTGCCGCCCTCAACATAACGCAAGGCTTTGCAGCCGAGGCGCGATTTGACCAGCGAAAGAAAGGCTTCGAGCGTCTGCTTCGGCACCTCGCCCGCGCGCAGAAGCTGCGCGCTTCCGATGACGCGCACGTTTTTCAGGCCGAGCGCTTCGGCCAAAGCGTCGTTGACGCCGCCGGAGGCGATGTCGAGATTCGTGTGGGCGTTGACGGCACAAATGCCGTTTTTGCAAAGAAGCTGCACCGCGCGGCCGACGGCCGTTTCGTCCGTAACGGAGGAAAGCGGGCGAAAAATGAGCGGATGGTGCGTCACAAGCAGCTCCGCGCCCCATTCGGCCGCCTCGCGGCACACGCCCTCAAAGGGGTCGAGCGCGACGAGCACCTTGCTCACAAACGCCGTTTTGCTGCCGCAGAGCAGCCCCACGTTGTCCCAGTCCATTTTTAAGGCGGGCGGGGCAAGCGTCTCGACAAATTGCAGAATATCATTGACCGTTGTCATAAGCGTTCCTCATTTCCAAAAGCTCGGCAAGCGCCGTTTCGTAATAGGTCAAGCGCTGCGGCGCGTCGCCTTTGCGGATGCCCGCGACGGTGCGCTCGAGCGAAGCGATGAGCCGCGCGAAGTATTCGCCGAGAAGCGGGTCGCCCTCTGCCAAAAGCGCGGGCGAAACATACTGCTGCCCCGGCGAAAGCGCGCCCGCGCCGCCGAAGCGCGCGCTCAGCGCCTGATACAAAAATCCGCCGTCGCGCACGAGCCGCTCGCGCGTGATGCCAAAGCCCATCTCGGCGAGCTTGCGGCGCAGGTCGTTTCCCGAGGACTGCGGCTGCAAAATATAGCGGATTGTTTCGTCGCGCGCCCACGGGCAGTCGGCAAGAATTTGGGCGATGAGATCGCCCCCCATGCCCGCGATGACGACGGTATCGACCTCGCCCTGCGCGATGGCCGAGAGGCCGTTTGCGACGGAAAAGCGCATTTTCTCCGCCACGGCGAAGCGCGCGGCGTTTTCCCTTGCGCGGGCAAGGGGTTTTTCGCGCAGGTCGCAGGCATGGACATAGGCGGCCTTGCCGCCGAGCAGCAGATGGATGCCGAGGTAGCCGTGGTCGCAGCCGATATCTGCCACGCGCGCGCCCTCGGCCACGAACGACGCGCAGCAATCCAACCGCGCCGAAAG
>CAZGOO010000208.1:0-2097 GCA_964527505.1 uncultured Oscillospiraceae bacterium
GATATATCCGCGTCAGCAGCCACGAGCAGAACGAAGATCGGCAGAGCATCGCCCTCGACGAAGTCGGGGTGCCGAAGAAGAACATCTATCTCGACAAGCGCTCGGGCAAGGACTTTAATCGCCCACAGTATCGCAAACTGCTGCGAAAATTAAAAAAAGACGACCTACTCTATATCAAGAGCATCGACCGTCTGGGGCGGAATTATGAGGAAATTTTGCAGCAATGGCGGCATTTGACGAAAGAAAAGGGTGTGGATATTGTGGTTTTGGATATGCCCCTGCTCGACACACGGCGCGGGAAAGACCTGATGGGCGCGTTTCTTTCGGACATCGTGCTGCAAGTTTTGTCCTTTGTGGCGGAAAACGAGCGGACGGAAATCCGCCGCCGACAGGCAGAGGGCATCGCCGCTGCGAAGGCGAGGGGCGTGCAATTCGGCAGACCGCCTTTGCCCCTGCCCGAAAATTTCGGCGAAGTTTCTGCGGCGTGGCGGTCGGGGAAACTTTCGCTGAAAGAAGCGGCGCGCGCCTGTGCGATGCCCGTCGGCACATTTTACGGAAAAGCGCGAAAAATCGAAGCCGCGGAGCTGCCAAACCCGCATAGCAGTTTGTAGAGGAGAAAATAAATTATGAAGTATTGTCAACATTGCGGTGCGGAAGTAAACGAAAATGCAGTCGTCTGCATAAAATGCGGATGCTCCATTCCAAAACCGAATAAAACTCCGCCAATTGATTATTCCATAAGCGCAGGGGTGGTGATTTTGGCAATTTTATTCCCGCTCTTTGGTATAATTTACTGGCCTATAATGGCGAGAGAACGCCCAAGATGTGCGCTTACCTGTGGCATCTCAGCTATTATTTCGTGGGCTTTTTGCGTTATGATTTTATTACTCCTGTGAGAAATTTCAAGCCAACGCTCACTGCGAAAATGCTTACCTAAAGAGAAACTTTTGTGTACTTGCGCGAATCAGGGAGTGCAGCCCCGGCGGGTGTCGGGGCTGGTTTTATATAAAATTGCCGGCAGGCCGTATGGCCTGCCGGCGGGGTTTGCGGATGAAAACAAGGAAGTATCAATGATACGTTTCGGAAAAGGGGTTCGTTAGTCTATGCGCATGATGATCGTGGCGACTTCGGCGCGGGTGACTTTGTCTCTCGGACGGAGCTTGCCGCCGTCGCCCTCGAGGATACCCTCGGAAACAGCCCAGTTCATGGCGTCTTTCGCGTAATCGCTGATGGCATTCGCGTCGGCGAAGTCGGCGAGGCAGTCCTCCTCAACGGTGGGCTCCTCAAGGATGCGGTAGATAATCGTGATGATCTGCTCGCGCGTAATCGTCTCGTTCGGGCCGAATGTGTCTTCGCTCAGGCCGTTGACATAGCCTTCGCTTGCAGCCCAGACGATGGCGTCATGCGCCCAGAAGCCGTCCTTGACGTCCTTGAACGGGTTATCCAGACCCTCGACATCGGCTTCTCCCGCTGCGCGGTAGATCACCTGCACAAATTCTGCGCGCGTCATGTTGCTTTGCGGTTTGAAAGTGCCGTCCTCGTAGCCCCGCATCAAGCCTGCGTCGAGCACGAAATCGACCGCGCTGTGGTACCATGCGCCGGCATCCACATCGGCAAACGCGCAAGCGGGGCAGAGTTTGTCGAGATTTTCGACGATGAGCAGCAGCGCGCTGAGCGCTTCGTTGACCTCTTCGGCGGTGGTTGCGGACTTGAGCGCAGCGTCGAAGTCGGCAACGGCGTCGTTAAAGAGCTCGCGCTGGTGGACGTTGAGCTTCGAGGTGTCGAACGAATCAAGGCTGAAACGAACCATTTTCGCGTAGTAAAGCGCTGCCTGATAGGAGGCGTTTTCGGCCGTGATGATGGCGTAGCGCAGCTCGGCGGCAAGGAGGTCTTCGTAGTTGGTGACGTGGGATTTTTCCTTGTCGGTCAGGTCGTCATACGCCTCGCGCGCGGCGGCGATGTCCTCGCCGGAGCCGAGCGTCACTTCGCCAATCGCGTCGATGAGCTGCGTGACGGTGTAGAACGCGGCAGGCTTTACTTCGTCGGGGAAGAAGAGGCCGAAAATTACAAGTCCTGCGCCGTTATCGACCGTGTGGA
>CAZGOO010000209.1:0-2084 GCA_964527505.1 uncultured Oscillospiraceae bacterium
GTTGCCGATGGCGATGTGCTCCACGCCGTGGCGCTCGATGAGCTTTTTTAAGGTAGCGATGGCATCCAAACGCTTGGCCTTGGAGAAGGTCGGGTAGACCACGGCCGTATCGAGCACCTTGCCCGTCGCGTCTACGACAGCGACCTTGCAGCCGTGGCTGTAACCGGGGTCGAGCCCCATCGTCACGTGCCCCTTGACGGGCGGCTGCATCAGAAGCGGGCGCAGGTTCAGGGCAAAATTGGCAATCGCGCCCTCGTTGGCCGCGTCGGTGAGCGCCGTGCGCAATTCGCGCTCCATGCTCGGCTCGATGAGGCGGTCATACGCGTCCTCGGCCGCCGCGCGGACAAATTCCGCCGCGCCGCCGCCGGGCACCAGCACCGCGCGCCGCACGCAGACAAGCGCCGCTTCGCGGTCGATTTCAATCGAAACTTTCAAACATTCCTCGCGCTCGCCGCGGTTGACCGCGAGCACCTGATAGCCCTGCGCCTTGGAAATCGGCTGGCGGAAGTCGAAATACATCCGATACACGGACGTTTCGTCCTCCTCTTTTCCCTTGGCCGCCACGGAGCGAAGCGTCGCACTTTTCTGCATCAGCGCGCGCAGATTTTTGCGGATCTGCGCATCGTCCGAGATGCGCTCGGCGATGATATCGGACGCGCCCGCGAGCGCTTCTTCAATGGTGGAAACGCCCAAATCCGCATTCAGATATTCTTCCGCGAGCGCCTCGGGCGCGGGCAAATTTTTCTCTTGGGAAAACAGTTTTTCCGCCAGAGGTTCGAGCCCTTTTTCCTTGGCGACGGTCGCGCGCGTGCGGCGCTTGGGCTTGTAGGGGCGGTAAATGTCCTCCAGCTCCGAGAGCGTGGCCGCATTTTCCACGGCGGCGGTCAGTTCCTCCGTCAGCGCGCCCTGCGCCTCAATCGAGCGCAGAATTTCCTCGCGGCGCTGCGCCAGATTGCGCAGATATTGCAGCCGGTCTGCAAGCGCGCGCAGGGTCGCGTCGTCCATGGCGCCGTGCAGTTCCTTGCGATAGCGGGCGATAAAGGGGATGGTGTTGCCCTCGTCGAGCAGGCGCACGACATTTTCCACATACGTTTGCGGCTGCCGCAGCTCCTGCGCGAGCAGCGCGATAATTTTTTCCATAGCAGTCTCCTTTTCTTATCTCCCCGAATTATACCGCACGCGGGGCAAAAGTACAAGCCCGTTTTTCCCGACACGAACGCCCCCCTTTCGGCATTTCCCGCACATTTCCCAAGATGTTGTGGCGGGAAATCGGAAAAAACGCAATTTCTTGTGTTTCGTTGCACGGATTCGTGCAATTTCGCGCGGCCGCGCGATAGAATAAAAAGCGGGGAGAAACAAAGGAAAGGAGGACTGACCCCATGCGCAAAAATCACGGGCTGCTGGAAAACGGACGGATCCAGTATTTGCCCATCGAGCAGATCCGTCCGAATCCCGCGCAGCCGCGCAAAATTTTCGAGCCGGAGGCGCTGCGCGAGCTTGCCGCAAGCATCGAACGCTACGGCATTTTGCAGCCTTTGACCGTGCGCCGCTGCGGCGGGGAATTTGAGCTGGTGGCGGGCGAGCGCCGCCTGCGCGCGGCGAAATTGGCGGGCTGCACGCAGGTGCCGTGCATTTTTCTGAGCGTGGACGACGCGCAGTCGGGCATGGTCGCGCTGGTGGAAAATCTGCAACGGCGCGATTTGGACTACATCGAAGAGGCCGAGGGGCTGCTGCGGCTCATGCGCCTGTATGGACTCAATCAGGAGCAGACCGCCGAGCGCGTCGGCAAAAGCCAGAGCGCGGTGGCAAACAAGCTGCGGCTTCTGCGGCTGAGCCCGACGGTTCTGGCGCGGCTGCGGGAGCATCATCTCTCCGAGCGGCACGCGCGGGCGCTGCTGAAGCTGCCGACGGAGGACGACCGCCTCTTCGTTTTGAGCGTGGTCGCCAGAGAGCAGATGAACGTGGCCAAAACCGAGGAATTTATCGACGCCTACCTCGAAAAAAAGCGCGCGCAGGAGCCCAAGCGCGGAATGCGCAAATTCATCGTGCGCGATGTGCGGCTGTTTCTCAACAGCGTCAACCAC
>CAZGOO010000210.1:0-2080 GCA_964527505.1 uncultured Oscillospiraceae bacterium
TGATCTACGCCGGCGTGCAGAAGAATGTCGGCCCGGCCGGTATGGTCGTTGCCATCATCCGCGAGGATCTCATCCGCGAGGATCTCGACCCCAAGACCCCCATCTACATGATGTACAAGACCCACGCCGACAACGGCTCGATGTACAACACCCCGAACTGCTGGGCGATCTACGTCTGCGGCAAGGTCTTTAAGTACCTCAAGTCCATCGGCGGCCTCGAGGCGATGCAGCGCATCAACGAGGACAAGGCCAAGGTCATGTACGACTTCCTCGACAAATCCGAAATGTTCACCGGCACGGTCGATAAGGAATATCGCAGCCTGATGAACATTCCCTTCGTCACCGGAAACGCCGACCTCGACGCCGAGGTCATCGCCTACACGAAGGCTGCCGGCTTTGAAAACCTCAAGGGTCACAAGTCCGTCGGCGGTCTGCGCGCTTCCACCTACAACGCAATGCCCAAGGAGGGCGTCGAAGCACTCGTCGCCTGCCTGAAGAAGTTTGAAGCCGAACATAAGAAATAAGGAGAAGTTTGCAATGCGTATTCTTGTTACCGACGGAATGGACAAATCCGCCATCGCTTCCCTGAAAGAAATGGGCCATGAGGTCGTTGAGCAGTTCTACGAGCCCGATCAGCTCGGCGCAGCGCTGCGCGAGTTCGACGCGGTCGTCGTTCGCTCCAAGACCAAGGTTCGTGCCAACCATATCGACGAAGCTGCCGGCGGCAAGCTCAAGCTCATCATCCGCGGCGGCGTCGGCGTAGACAACATCGACGTGAAGTATGCCGAGGAAAAGGGCATCAAGGTCATGAACACCCCGCGCGCTTCCTCGCAGTCCGTTGCGGAGCTTGCCATGGCGCATATGTTCTCCTGCGCGCGCTACATCTCCGTCGCGGGTCACACCATGCGCGAAGACAAGTGGGAAAAGAAAGCCTACGGCAAGGGCATCGAGCTTCAGGGCAAGACCCTCGGCATCGTCGGCTTCGGCCGCATCGGCCAGCACCTCGGCGTGATGGCCAAGGCCATCGGCATGAAGGTCGTCGCCTTCGACATCTTCCACATCCCCGGCATCGAAGAGCAGCTCGGCATCAACTATGTTGAAATGGACGAGCTTCTGGCGCAGGCCGACTTCGTCTCCGTCCACGCTCCGGCAGTTGACGGCGGCAAGCTCATCTCCGCCGAGAACATCGCCAAGATGAAAGACGGCGTTTGCATCATCAACACCTCCCGCGGCACCAATGTGGACGAGGCTGCCCTTCTGGCCGCGCTCGAGTCCGGCAAGGTTCGCGCCGCCGGTCTGGACGTCTTTGCGGACGAGCCCGCCACCAATAAGGCTCTTTACAGCCATCCGATGGTCTCCTGCACGCCGCACATCGGCGCCGCCACCGTCGAGGCGCAGCAGCGCATCGGCACCGAGATCGTCTCCATCATCGAAAACTTCGGCAAATAATTCAACTCATTAAAAATCCTGCTTTCGCAGGAAAAAATAAAAAGGAGCTTTGTATTCATGAACGCTTATATCGAAAGTGTTATCGCAAATGTCAAGGCAAAGCACGGCAACGAGCCGGAATTCGTGCAGACCGTTGAGGAAGTTCTCTCCTCTCTGTCTCCCGTCATCGACGCACATCCCGAGTACGTCAAGGCCGACCTGCTCAACCGCATCGTCGAGCCCGAGCGTATGTTCACCTTCCGCGTTGTCTGGATGGACGACAAGGGCGAATATCACACCAACATCGGCTACCGCTGCCAGTTCAACGGCGCCATCGGCCCGTACAAGGGCGGCCTGCGCTTCCAGAAGAACGTTTACCCCGGCATCATCAAGTTCCTCGGCTTCGAGCAGATCTTCAAGAACAGCCTGACCGGCCTGCCCATCGGCGGCGCTAAGGGCGGTTCCGACTTCGATCCCGCCGGCAAGTCCGACGCCGAGGTCATGCGTTTCTGCCAGGCCTTCATGACCGAGCTGTATCGTCACATCGGTCCCGACGTCGACGTCCCCGCTGGCGACATGGGCGTTGGTGCTCGCGAGGTCGGCTACCTGTACGGTCAGTATCGCCGTCTGGTCGGTGCTGCTGAGTTCGGTG
>CAZGOO010000211.1:0-2067 GCA_964527505.1 uncultured Oscillospiraceae bacterium
AGGGGGCGAAGCCCAGATCGTTCAGGCCTTCAAATACGCCGGCGTTGGACAGGTGCGTCATGCAGTCCACGTCCTTCTTCGGGTCGAGGCGGTTGCAAATCTCATTCTGGTCGGCCTTGAGGTGCTTGGGAAGCGGGCGAAACATCAGAACGCCGTGGACGGATGCGTCGGCATTGACTTCGTCGATGACGGCCAGAACCTGCTCCTTGGTGGCATCCTCGGGCAGAATGTAGTTCTTTACCGCAACGCCGACAAGCTCTGCGCGCTTGGTCGCGCCCTTTTCATAGCTCAGGTCGGAGGGATTTTCGCCCACACGGACGATTCCCAGCGTGGGCACAACGCCCTTTTCGCGCAGAGCGGCAGTGCGCTCCTGCAATTTCGCATTCAGGGCATCGGTAACTTCCTTGCCCAAAAGCAGCTTTGCCATAGTTATTTTCCTCCAGTTTTCTCGGACTTTTATTGGCCGAAGCCCGCCTTGACGGTGTTGAAAATCTCATCCGCCATGGCGCAGTATTTGTTGAGCATTCCGTTCGCCTTGGCGTTCATTTCCTCGGCAACGGTGCGGTTTTTCAGGCTCTTGGTGTTGATGAACACATTGAGCGAAGCGGCCTGAAGCGCAGCCTTGCAGCACACGGCGCCGCAGCCCGCGTCGGACACGGCCAGACGGCTGCCCTTGGCGGCAAAGACAGCGATGTACTCGATGGCTTCGCAGCACAGCTCCATAATCTTCATTGGGGTGGAGCAAGCGATGATGGTGGCCTCTTCCATCACTTGGTCGCGGTTGGGGTCTTCCTTCGGGATACCGTAGGCTTTTGCCAGCGGCAGGAAGTTCACTTCGTCCGCTTCGACCTGATTGAGAAGCTCGGTTTGCAGCGCGTCGCACTTGGCTTTGAGGGCGATGATCTCCGCTTCGACCTCGGCATACTTCTTCTTGCCGACGGTGAGGGAGCCCACCATGTTGCCAAGCGCCGTGCCGATGGCGCCGACGAGCGCGGCAGCGCCGCCGCCGCCGGGCGCGGGTGCGTCGGAGGCGAGAACCGTGACGAATTCACGGCAGGATTTTAAGGTCATATCCATAAGAAAATTCTCCTGAAAATCGTTGGTAAGCGCATTTTTCAAGCGCTATGTGGGAAAAGCACAGGCGGCGGCAGCCGCCTGTGCTTTGCAGTCGGGAATCAGAACAGGCCGGAAACCTTGCCCGTCTCGGTGTCCACGTCGATGCGGCGGTAAGCCGGGTCGGAGGAGGTGCCGGGCATCATGGAGATCGTGCCTGCCATCGGGCAGAGGAACTTCGCGCCGCCGTACTCGAGGATGTCGCGAATCGGCAGACGCCAGCCCTTCGGCACGCCCTTCCAGCTCGGCTCGTGGCTGAGCGAGAGGTGGGTCTTGACCATCATGGTGCAGTAGTCGGCATACTTCGGGTCGGTCTCGAAGCGCTTTGCCTTCTCAAGGGCGAGGGGAGCCCAGTCAACGCCGTCGGCGCCGTAGACTTCCTTGGCAATCAGCTCAACGCGCTGACGCAGCGGCATTTCGAGCGGATAGAGGAACTTGATTTCGTTCTTCTCGTTGCAGGCGTCGATAACGGCCTCGGCCAGCTCGATGGCGCCTTCGCCGCCGTAACGCCAGTGGTTCGACAGCGCGCAGCGCACGCCGTGCTCGGCGCACAGGCGACGGATGAGGGCGATTTCGGCCTCGGTGTCGGTGTAGAACTGGTTGATGCAGACGACCGGAACGATACCGGACTTGCGGATGGTCGCCACATGGTGGAACAGGTTCTCGCAGCCCTTTTCAAGCAGCTCGAGGTTCTCCTCGGTGTACTCCTTGGGCAGGGGACGGCCTGCAACGACCGCCGGGCCGCCGCCGTGCATCTTCAGAGCGCGGATGGTAGCGACGAGGACGGAGACGTTCGGGGTCAGGCCGGACAGGCGGGACTTGACGTTCCAGAACTTTTCAAAGCCGATGTCGGCAGCGAAGCCGGACTCGGTGACATGGTAGTCGAAGAGCTTGAGGGCCAGACGGTCGCCGATAACGGAGGACTGACCGATGGCGATGTTGGCGAAGGGGCCT
>CAZGOO010000212.1:0-2066 GCA_964527505.1 uncultured Oscillospiraceae bacterium
GGGAGCCTCCTTGCTTTTTTATCAGTATATCGCGCGCGGGCAAATTTGTCAAGTGTGCGAAAAAAGAAAGGGGCGACGCGAAAGGCCCGCGTCGCCCCGCAAGGCGCTGCGCTTAAAGCGCTTCTAAAAAGACGAAGCGACAGCGCATGGCGTTTTCGCAGGGAAGCTGGGTAAATTCCAGCTCCGTTAAAAATGCCTGCATGGACGGCAGCCCCGCAAGCTCGAGCGTCCCCGCGCCGTTTTCGGCAAGAAGCGCGCACAGAGACTCATATTGCGCGGAAAGGTCGCCCGAAAGAATGCCCTCGCCGCGCACCTGCCGCGCCTGAAGCGCGCTCTGCGCGCCGTCGGAAAGCGGCCGACTGCACACGATGCGGCAGCTTTCGGGATTTTCCGGCCAGAGATAATCTTTGAATTTCAAAACCGTCGCCATGCTCACACCTCCGTCAGCTCGTCCGTGTGCGTGCATTTCTGCGAAACGCACACCAGTTCCTCAATCATTCGCCCGCGCGCGTCTATGGACTCCGTGACGCTTTCGGCGCGGCAGCCCTCAAACACGTCCGTGCGATTGCTGCGCACGATACTCAGGCGAAATTCGCCCGAAAGGAGCATTCCGAGCGTTTCGGACATGGTAATGCGCCCGGGCAGAAAGCGGCTGAGCGTGACGGTATAGCAGGCGGGCTCGCAAAGAAGCGTCCCCGCGCCGCCGCCGACCGTCTGCGTGGGCGTGCATTTTCGCTCGGTGCGCAGGCGATAGCCCGCCACGCCGCCGAGCGGCTTGTCATTGAGCTTGACTAAAAAAGGCTCGCGCTCGGGGTAGTAAGATTCCTGTGTGCTCATATTCCCTCCTCAAAGCTCTATGGGCAGGGTGTAGCGGTACATCCGCAGCGTAAAGCGCACGCGGCAGATGCGGCAGTCAAGCCTGCGGTCATACTCGCATTTTCCGACCGTGAGCGAAGCGACGCCGAGCGTATCTTCGGAGGCCAAAAGCGTCTGCACGACCTTGTCCGCGTGCGTAAGGCACGTCTCGGCGCTTGCCGAGAAGGGCGCGTATACATCGACCGCCATCTCCTGCGTCAGGAGCCGCCCGCGCATCGTCGCGCCGCCCTTGGCCAGAAGATCGTCCGCAGCGACGCTTTCCACGGTCTGCGAAATGGGATAAACGACCGCCATCGGCGCGCGCAGACGCGGCAGCGTCAAAGCCCCGCCGCCGTAAAGCGGGTGCAGATTCACGGCGTTCAGCAAGGTATATACCCGCTTTGTCAGTTCATCCACGGATCGTCGCGCCCTCCTTCCACCAGAAGCGCCCAGTGAAAGAGCACTTTGTCCTGAAAGCTCACGGTATCCACGCGCCGCACAAGGTAGGCGCGCCCGCGCAGGAGAATCTCCACGGCGTCCTCCACCGAAACATCCGGCGGGCCGACATAGAGGAACTGTCCGATGGGCACCTGCCCGCCCTCCGGGATGAGGCGCTGCATATTCTGCCAGCTTCGCGACATCACCGGCTGCAAAAACGCCCGAACGGACTCGGTTTTCCCCTCGCGCACGATCTGCACCTCGTCGCCGTACTGCCGCAGAAGCGAAGCGATCATTTTCTCCATGCTCAAACCCCCAGAAATGCCGTGCCACAGTCCGTCCACGGCGCAATCAGCCGCAGCGCCGCGCAGATGAGGCCGTCGGAGTCGGCGCGGTCAATGGAAACGCTGACCGTGCCCGCCTGAAAGGAGCCGATGCCCTGCCGCACGCTCTGCCGATAGATTGCCACCGCGCACAAGGCCGCCGCCGCAGTGAACGCCTCGGCGCAGTTTTGCGGCGAGACGCCTCTGCGCAGACGCGCGGCAAAGCACGCGCGCGTCGCATCGCAGACGGAGAACAGAAGCGTCTCTTCGCTCTCGGTGAGCGAGCCGAGGAGATTCTTCGCCGTTTGGCGAATGTTCGTATCGAGCGAGTCCATCGCTCAGGAAAGGTAGAGAACCTTCGAAGCGTCGTCGCTGATCTTCGCGAAGCCCGCAACGGAGGTAATGGCGGCGCGCTCTAACTGGCGGTCGATGAGCTTGTCGTATTCCACG
>CAZGOO010000213.1:0-2066 GCA_964527505.1 uncultured Oscillospiraceae bacterium
TGTCGCCGGCGATGACGAATACCGTCGCCTTGACGCCGTATTTTTGCAGAAGCGGAAAAAGCTCGGTGTAGTTATCGAGATAGCCGTCGTCAAAGGTGAGAATCACGGGCTTTTCATACTGCTCAATGTGCCGCAAATCTTCAAACCAGATAGGCTGATAGCCGTTTTGCAGCAGATACTGAAGCTGCAATTCCAGCGATTTCGGCGAAACGAACAGCTCTTCGATGCCCCAGACTTCATCGCTGACGGCGTGGTACATCAAAACGGGAACGTTGCGGATTTCGGGGATTTCAAAGCGCGCGGCGTCGGGCGTGTAGTAGCGAAGGCCGCTCTCTTCGTCCGTGTAGCACGAAACGGCGAAGGGCTCGAGCAATTCTTCGAGCGGAAGATACACCTCTCCGTCTGCGCGCAGAGCCGAAAACTGCGCAAGGTCAAAATTGCGGTGCAGCGTCAGCGTATCGTCCTTTACGCCGAGATCCGCGCCGAGCGCGGCGGCGGCCTCCTGCGCGCAAAGATACTCCGCGCCCTCATATTGCCAGAGGTTCAGCGCCGTGCCGTTTAGAACGATGTCCCCCGCCGATGCAAGCTGCGGCTCGGTCGGCGGCTCGGTGGCCTCCGGCGTGGGCTCGGGGGTCGGTTCGGGGGTAGGCTCCGGAGTCGGCTCGGCGGTCGTCGAGGGGCGCGGCGGCGGCTCGGTGGGGTCGGGCTGTGGCTTTTTGCAGGCACACAAGCAAAGAATCAGAGTGAGCAAAAGCAGCGAAACGCAGACAGTTTTTCCGAATCTCATCGCTTATTTTTCCTCTAAAATCTTCGTCAGCTCGTGCATGAAGCTGTTGATGTCCTTAAACTGGCGGTAGACGGAGGCAAAGCGCACATACGCGACCTCGTCGAGCGGCTTGAGGCGCTCCATGACCAGCTCTCCGATGCGCTTCGTTTCGACCTCACGCTCGAGGGAATTTTGCACGATCTGCTCAATTTCGTCCACGGCGGCTTCGAGCGACGCCATCGGCACGGGCCGCTTTTCGCACGCGCGCACCATGCCGCGCAGGAGCTTGTCGCGGTCGAAGGCTTCGCGGCTGTTGTCCTTTTTCACGACGACGATGGGCAGGCTTTCGACCGTTTCGTAGGTGGTAAAGCGCTTCTGGCAGGCCATACATTCGCGGCGGCGGCGAATGCTCGCGCCGTCCTCGGAATGGCGCGAATCCACCACTTTCGTATCCTGCTCGCCGCAATACGGGCATTTCATCGGATTGCATTCCTCCATTCGGCTATTTTTTTGAGTATATCATAAGCAGTGCAAAAAGTCAACCGCCGCACTTCGAAAAATGCGACGGTTGTTTTTTGCGTTACATGAGGGAAAGGCACTTCAAAATCCACGGAAGAAACAGGCTTTTTGCCGCCTCGGCGTCCGTAATGAAGTGATATTTGCGCAGCAGCCCGACCAGAAGCGATACAATCAGCACACCCTCGAGCGCGCCGAGCAGCACGCCGCCCGTGCGGTTGAGGAAGTTCAGCCCCGGCAGCTTTGCAATCCAGTTAAAGAGCTTCGCCAGAAGTTTCCACGCCAGCAGCATCAGAACGAACGACACCAGCGCGACGGTGCAGTAGGCAATCGCCGCTGCGGGAACCAGCGCCAGCGCGTGAACCAGCGACTCGACCGTCCAGCCCACTTTGAGCGAGGAAAAATCGACTTCGTCAATGGCTTCGTTCAGGTGCAGCGGCAAATCCTGCTGCTTCAAATCCGCCAGAACGCCGTCAAGGTCTTTGGCAAGCGACGATTCCGTAGACGGAATCACTTCCTCCACGCTCGGGCGGATGCGGTTTTCAAAGGTCGGCACCAGCGCGTCGCGCACCAAGGGCGCAAAAATGCTCGTCAGCGCCAGCGCGCCGAGCAGCGCCACAAGCACCGACAGGAGCGAAAATGCGGACAAAATCAGCCCGCGGCGGTAGCCGAGGACAATCAGAAACACGACAATCGCAACAATCGCGATATCCAAAACGACATGGCTCATAGGATTTCCCCTTTCTCCCGACAAAGCGGGTAGCATCAGTATACCAGAAAAGCC
>CAZGOO010000214.1:0-2063 GCA_964527505.1 uncultured Oscillospiraceae bacterium
ATCTTCGCGCCATGGTCGCTTCGACCTATCAGGCCGTCTCCGGCGCGGGCGCGGGCGGCCCCGTGGAGCTTGAAGCGCAGCTGGAAGCGCTGCGCGCGGGCGCGCCCGTCGAGAAAAAGGTCTTTGCCCATCAGATTGCCTACAATCTCATCCCGCAAATCGGCGGCGAGGCGTACCTCGGCTACACGAGCGAGGAGATGAAGATGCAAAATGAGGGGCGCAAGATTTTGCATCTGCCCGAGCTCAAGGTGAGCTGCACCTGCGTGCGCGTGCCGGTGGTGCGCAGCCATTCCATTTCGCTCAACCTCTATTTTGACCGTCCCGTCTGTGTCGAGGCCGCGCGCGCGGCGATTGCCAAGGCCCCCGGCTGCGCGCTTGCAGACAACCTTGTCGCGCACGTTTACCCCATGCCGCTCGACACCTCCGACCGCGACACGGTACTCGTCGGCCGCATTCGCCCCGACCTTATCTGCGAAAACGGCCTTGCGCTCTGGTGCTGCGGCGACCAGATTCGCAAAGGCGCGGCGACCAACGCCGTGCAGATCGCCGAGCACCTGATTCGTCTACCTTGAGAAAAACCGCGAGCCGTCTGCTTCAAGCGGACGGCTCGTTTTGTATGCGTTTATTTTCGCCGCCAAGGCGCGGCATTTGCCGCAAGCAGCACGCGATAGGCCGGGCGGTAGGCGGCGCGGTACTGCGGGCTGTGCGAAACGGCGGGATAGCCCGCCTGCTCATAATCCGCAAGATAGTGCGCAAGCGCTTCCGCCGAAAAAGCAAACACGCCCTGCGCGCAGACCGCTTTCAAAACCTCCAGTTTTTCCAGAAACGCGCGCAGCGTGCCGCGATATGCCTCGGCCGAGCGAAGAAATTCCGCTCCCAGAAGCGCCAGCTCCTCCGGGCGCACGGCCGCAAGGTTAACGCGGACGATGCCGTTTCCGATGTCCTCGCAGGGGGGCATTTCGGGGTCGAACGCGGTGGCCTCAAACTCTTTTTGCAGATAGGCAAGGCACTTTTTTTCGTCGCGGATCATATGCCCGCCGCCGAATTCGTTCTGAAAAATCAGCTTGACGGCGTCCGTCGGCTGCATTTGCGCATAGCGCGCGGCGTGCTTCCGAAGAATTTGTTCCGTTTCGCACATAAAAAGCCGTCCCCTGTCTGTCGATTTTGCACGAACGCGCCGCGCATCGGCACTCATTATATGCCAAAAAGGAAAAAATGTCAAACACAATCGGCGAAAGCCGTCTCCCCGATTTTTCGCAAAAAAGGAGAGTTTTTCCCAAAATGCTTGCATTTTTCGCCCCGTTGTGCTATGGTTACGGGGCTTATGCGGCGCCCTGCCGCAAAACGGAAAGCATTGAGAGGAAACTATGAAATTTTTGACCGACTGGACTTGGGGGCAGGACGCCGACGGCTCTTTCCTCACAGGCCCCGAAGCGGGAAGCTGGTTTCACTTCGCGGGCATCGCGCTGGCGATCGTTCTGAGCGTGGTTCTGTGCCGCTTCCTCGCGCGAAAGCACGACGAAACAACCGACGACCGCGTGATTTTGTGTATTGAGCTGCTGCTTTTGGCAAGCGAAGTTGTCAAGCAGTTTTTCTGGTACAATGTCTATGGCTATTTCCGCATGGATACCTTCCCGTTCCAGTTCTGCTCGGTGCCGCTGTACATCGGCCTTGTCGGCGCACTGGTACGCAAAGGCACCGTCAAGGAGCTTTGCTACAAGTTCCTCGCCTTTTACGGCGCCATCGGCGGCATTTCGTTTCTGGTGATGCCCGCCACGCTGCACACCTACTGGCCGTTCATCTCCCTGCAATCGATGATCTGGCACGTTCTGCTCATCACCATGGCGGCCTATCTCATCGTCTCGCGCGGCTACGGCAAGCGCTTCGGCGGAGATTTGTTCGGCGCGCTGGTGATTTTCCTCATCTGCGTGGCCATCGCGGTGGTGCTCAATGAGCTTGTGTATCATTTTTACTTAAAAGATATGCTCTTGCAGCATCCCGAGCGCACGGATTCGTTCCCGATGTTCTTCATCTCGCGCCACTACCCCACGCTTCTGCCCGTT
>CAZGOO010000215.1:0-2062 GCA_964527505.1 uncultured Oscillospiraceae bacterium
GCCGAGCGCGGCATCATCTACATCGATGAGATGGATAAAATCGCCCGCAAGAGCGAAAACACCTCCATCACGCGCGATGTTTCCGGCGAAGGCGTGCAGCAGGCGCTTTTGAAAATCGTCGAAGGGACGATTGCCAATGTCCCGCCCACGGGCGGCAGAAAGCACCCGCAGCAGGAGTTTATCGAGGTCGATACAAGCAAAATCCTCTTCATCTGCGGCGGCGCGTTCGACGGTTTGGATAAAATCATCGAAAAGCGCGTTGACCGCTCCGCGCTCGGCTTCGGCTCGGAGCTGAAAAGCAGCAAGGAAAAAGACGTCGGCGCGCTCTTTGCGCAGGTGCAGCCGCACGACCTTTTGAAATTCGGCATCATTCCGGAGCTGGTCGGCAGACTGCCCGTGGTCACGAGCCTCGGCTCGCTGCGCAAAGAGGACTTGGTTCGCATTCTCACCGAGCCGAAAAATGCCCTTTGCCGGCAGTACCAGAAGCTCTTGGAGATGGACGGCGTTGCGCTGGAATTTGAGCCCGATGCGCTCGATGCCATCGCGCAGCAGGCGCTCGACCGCAAAATCGGCGCGCGCGGCCTTCGCTCCGTTTTGGAGCGCATCATGACGCAGGTGATGTACGACATCCCCTCCGATCCGACCATCGGCACCGTGCGCATCACGCGCGCGTGTGTGCTCGGGCAGTCACAGCCCGAATTGATATCCGCCCCGTCGGAGCGCAAGCGCCTTCCGGCGGGCTGACAGAAAGCGGGAGGGGAGCTTTCCCTCCCACTTTTTCATATTGCCAAACACACAGAAAGGAGCGTGCATAGATGCTAAATCACGAATGCCTGCCGATCCTTCCGCTGCGCGGACTGGTCGCGTTTCCGCATATCTCTATGCACTTTGATGTCGGCCGTCCGCAGTCGATTCGGGCGCTCGAAGCGGCCATGAGCGGCAACCAGCGCCTTCTTTTGATGACGCAGTGCGACCTTGCCGACGAAACTCCCGAATTGCGCGGCCTTTATCCGGTCGGCACCGTCGCGACCGTCGAGCAGGTGCTTCGGCTTCCGGAGAACACGGTGCGCGTGCTCGTGACCGGTCTTTACCGCGCAACGGTCGAGGAGCTCACGCAAAATGAGCCCTATATGACGGCGCAGTGCGCGCAGCTCGGCGACGAACCCGACCGCGCGTCCGATGCGCGGCTCAAGGCGCTCTCGCGCCAGACTTTTCGACTTTTCGACAAATATGTCGAACTTTCGCAGCGGCCGATGAAAGAAGTCCTTTTGCGCATCGGCGCCTGCGCCGACTACGGCCTGATGGCAGACTTGGCGGCGTTTCATTCGTCACTGGATTATGACGAAAAAATGCAGGTGCTTTCCTGCCGAATGCCGTCACTCCGCCTTGCAAAGGTCAATGACCTGCTCGTGCAGGAGCTTCAGGTGCTTGCAATCGAGCTTGCACTGCAAGAAAAGACGGTGCAAAACCTCGAAAAAGGGCAGAGAGAATACTATCTGCGCGAGGAAATGCGCCTCATTCGCGAGGAACTCGGCGAAGAGGGCGAAGAGGACGAGCCCGAGGACTACCGCCGCAGGCTCGAAAAAGCCGCCGTATCGGACGAAGTGCGCGAGCGGCTCGAAAAAGAAATTGTAAGGCTTGCCAAGCAGCCCTACGGCTCTGCCGAAGCGGCCGTCATCCGCACCTACCTTGACAGCGTGCTCGCGCTTCCGTGGGACAAGGCTTCGCCCGAGAAATACAGCGTTTCTGCGGCTCGCGAGTTGCTCGAAAAAGAGCATTTCGGACTGGAAAAGGTTAAGCAGCGCGTTTTGGAGATTCTCGCCGTCAAGCAGCGCGCGCCGCAGCTTCCCTGCCAGATCATCTGTCTGGTCGGCCCTCCGGGCGTGGGCAAAACCTCCGTCGCTTCGAGCATTGCCAAGGCGCTCGGGCGGCGCATGGCGCGCGTTTCGCTCGGCGGCGTTCACGACGAGGCGGACATCCGCGGCCACCGAAAGACCTATATCGGCGCGATGCCGGGCAGAATTATGGAAGCCGTCACGCAGGCGGGCACGAAAAATCCGCT
>CAZGOO010000216.1:0-2024 GCA_964527505.1 uncultured Oscillospiraceae bacterium
ATGCCCTCTTCCTTGGCGTGGTGCAGTTCTTCCAGACGGGCGGGCATTTCGGCCTCGCCGCGGCGGTAGACGATGTAAACGTGCTCCGCGCCGAGACGCTTGGCGCAGCGCGCGGCGTCCATGGCCACATTGCCGCCGCCGACAACGGCGACTGCCTTGGACTCGATGACGGGCGTGTCGCACTCGGAGGTGTAGGCCTTCATCAGGTTGATACGGGTGAGGTATTCGTTGGCGGACATAACGCCCTTGAGCGCCTCGCCGGGGATGTGCATGAACATCGGCAGACCCGCGCCCGAGCCGACGAAGATGGCCTTAAAGCCCATCTCGAAGAGCTCGTCAACGGAAAGGACTTTGCCGATGACCATGTTGGTCATGACCTGAACGCCCATTGCCTCCAACTTCTTGACTTCATTGGCAACGATCGCCTTAGGCAGACGGAATTCGGGGATGCCGTAAACCAGCACGCCGCCGGCCGTGTGCAGTGCCTCAAAGACGGACACTTCGTAGCCCTTCTTGGCAAGCTCGCCCGCGCAGGTCAGGCCGGCAGGGCCGGAGCCGACAACGGCGACCTTGATGCCGTTGGATTCGGGCTTTTCGGGCATTTTATTGACATTTTCGCGATACCAGTCGGCGACAAAGCGCTCGAGACGGCCGATGGCGACCGGCTCGCCCTTCACGCCGCGCACGCACTTGCTCTCGCACTGCGACTCCTGCGGGCAGACGCGGCCGGACAGGGCGGGCAGATTGTTGGTGGAGGTGATAACCTCGTAAGCGCCGGCGAAATCGCCCTCGGCGACTTTCGCGATAAATTCGGGGATGCGGATATTGACGGGGCAGCCCTCGACGCACTTGGGGTTTTTGCAGTTAAGGCAGCGCTTTGCTTCCTCAACGGCCATTTCGGGGGTGTAGCCCAGAGCGACTTCCTTGAAGTTCTTGTTGCGGACGTTGGCCTCCTGCTCGGGCATGGGAGTTTTGGTCAGAGTCATGTTTGCCATTTTCGTACCCTCCTTACGGGATCAGCTTCTTGCCGATGGATTCCATGCGGCAGATGTGATCCTTTTCGTTCTGCTGCTCCTGCTCGCGGTAGACGCCGTTGCGGTTCATCAGCTCGGCGAAATCGACCTGATGGCCGTCGAACTCGGGGCCGTCTACGCAGGCGAACTTCACTTCGCCGCCGACGGTAACGCGGCAGCCGCCGCACATACCGGTGCCGTCTACCATGATGGGGTTGAGCGAAACGAGCGTCTTCACGCCGAACGGCTCGGTGGTCTTGCAGACAAATTTCATCATCGGGACCGGGCCGATGGCCAGAACTTCGTCGTAAGCGATGCCGCTTTCAAGAAGCTGCTGGAGCTTGACGGTGCCGAAGCCCTTTTCGCCATAGGAGCCGTCGTCGGTCATCAGATAGAGGTTATCGGCGCAGGCGCGGAATTCTTCTTCGAGGATCACAATGTCCTTGCTGCGGAAGCCGATAATCACGTCAACGATCGCACCGGCCTCTTTGAACGCACGGGCTGCGGGCAGCGCAATGGCGCAACCGACACCGCCGCCGACGACGCAGACGCGCTTTCTGCCCTCAACTTCGGTGGGGCGGCCGAGCGGGCCGACAAAATCATGGATATAGTCGCCTTCGTTCATCGCGCCGAGCATCTTGGTCGAAAGACCGACCTTCTGGAAGATGATCGTCACGGTGCCCTTTTCGCGGTCGTAACCCGCGATGGTCAGCGGAACGCGCTCGCCGCACTCGTCGATGCGGAAGATAATGAACTGGCCGGCCTGTGCCTTTTTGGCAACAAAGGGAGCTTCGATCTCCAGCAGGGTCACGGCGGAGTTCAATTCCTTCTTGCGAACAATCTTGAACATACTTTCCATCCTTTCAGGGAGGTGTTAAACCTCCGTTGTTCTCCGAATATATTATATCACATTGCATTTGCCCCCGTCAACTCTCTTTTTCGACAAACGGAAAATATCGCACTTTCCGCGCGAAAATCAGAAATTGCGCTTGACAGCAACGGTGCGTTGTG
>CAZGOO010000217.1:0-2020 GCA_964527505.1 uncultured Oscillospiraceae bacterium
TCGCGCACATGGATGTCCTCGCGGACGGAGCCGGCCGTGCCGATGCGCAGAATGTTGCGCACGCCGAAGGCGTTGAACAGCTCATAGGAATAAATGCCGATGGAGGGAATGCCCATGCCGGAGGCCATGACGGTCACTTTCACGCCCTTGTAGGTGCCGGTGTAGCCCTGCACGCCGCGCACATTGTTGATAAGGCGCGGATTTTCAAAGAAATTCTCGGCAATCAGCTTCGAGCGCTGCGGGTCGCCCGGCATGAGGACGGTCTGGCCGAAGTCCTCGGGCGTGGCGTTAATGTGGGGGGTGGGGTATTTCATAAAAAATCTCCTTTCAGCGCACCTTGCGGCGCTCGCGAATGTTACGAATCCAGCATTTGTGGCACATGGCGATGTAGCTGTCGTTTCCGCCGAGCAGGAACTGCGCACCCTCGGTCACGACGAAGCCGTCGCGGTCGATGCGGGCGTTGACGGTTGCCTTTGCGCCGCAGTCGCAGATGGCTTTGATCTCGGTGATGGTGTCGGCCACCTCAAAAAGGCGGCGGCTGCCGTCGAAGAGCTTGCATTGGAAGTCCGTGCGCAGGCCGAAGCAGAGCACGGGGATGTTCTTTTCGTCCACAAGCGTGCGAAGCTGGTCGATCTGCGCGGCGGTCATAAACTGGCTCTCATCGACGATGATCACGTCCGAATGCGCCCGCGCTTCGTAAAGCGCGCAGATGTCGGCGCTCGGGGGGATGACGTCCGCCGTGGCTTCGAGCCCCACGCGGCTGCGAATGCGCACCGCGCCGTCGCGGTCGTCCGCCGAGGGCTTGATGAGCCAGACGCGCATTCCGTTTTCCTCATAATTATATTTGGTGATGAGCGCCTGCGCGGTCTTGGACGAACCCATCGCGCCGTATTTGAAGTACATTTTCGCCATAGGGGGCCTCTCTTTGTTCGTTTTGTCCCATTATACCCCATTTTTTCACGCCTTGCAAGAGCAATCTTCGCGCTTTTGCCGCAATGCTTGCAATTTTTGCCGCGATGTGGTATAATCCGCAGCGAAACGAAAGGGGAGAGCGGACGATGAAACTGATTTCGTGGAATGTCAACGGCATCCGCGCCTGCATGGAAAAGGGCTTTTTGCAGGTGTTTGAGGCGATGAACGCCGATTGCTTCTGTCTTCAGGAGACGAAGGCGCAGCCCGAGCAGGTGAAATTAGAGCTTGCGGGCTATCGGCAGTTCTGGTACTCCGCCGAGAAAAAGGGCTACTCCGGCACGGCGATTTTCACGAAGCACGAGCCGCTTTCCGTGCGCTACGGCGTCGGCACGGAGGAGCTCGACCACGAGGGACGGCTCATTACGCTCGAATACGACAAATTCTATTTTCTGACCTGCTACACGCCCAATGCGCAGGACGGCCTGCGCCGCATCGAGCATCGCATGGCGTGGGACGACGCGTTTCGCGCGTATCTTTGCGCACTCGACGCGAAAAAGCCCGTCATTGTCTGCGGGGATTTTAATGTGGCGCACAACGAAATCGACCTGAAAAATCCGAAAACCAACCGCGGCAACGCCGGCTTTTCCGACGAAGAGCGCGGCAAATTCTCCGAACTTCTCGCAGCGGGCTTTACCGACACCTTCCGCTTCCGCAATCCCGATGTGGCGGGCGCGTATTCGTGGTGGAGCTACCGCGCAAACGCCCGCAAGAACAATGCCGGATGGCGCATCGACTACTTTTTGGTATCCGACCGGCTGCAAAGCGCCGTCGTTTCCGCGCCGATCTACTCGGAGGTGCTCGGCTCGGATCACTGCCCTGTCGGGCTGGAAATCGAACTTTGAGAAAAAATAATGGATTTTTTCGGAAAAGGGCTTGACATTTGCGCAAAAACGCGGTATCATATCCGAGCTGTTTGCAGTGCGCGCGCAGAATGCTCGCAGCGCTGCGTTTGTGCAAACGGCGGCACAAATTCATATGGAGTGGTATCGAAGAGGTCATAACGAGCACGACTGGAAATCGTGTTGCCGTGATGAGCGGCACGCGGGTT
>CAZGOO010000218.1:0-2016 GCA_964527505.1 uncultured Oscillospiraceae bacterium
CGATGCTCTATCTCACCGAGGGCATGGTGCGCGGCTTTGCCGAGCGGGAGAAGCTCCCCGTGGTGCATAACACCTGCCCTGCCGATAAGCAGACCAAGCGGCAGGAAATCAAGGAGCTGATTACTGCCCTTTCGGCGCAATATCCGGACCTAAAAGAGCGCGTGTTCGGCGCGATGCAGCGGCTTCCTCTGCCCGAGTGGGGCATTTTGCCGCATTCGCGCACGAAAAAGGAATGATTGTGCCCCGTCGGGGCAAACTGACTGCGGATGCGCGCAAAGCCGCCCGACGGTCGGCCAAACCGACGGATGCGCTTTGCCGCGTCAAGTGTGCCGCTCGCCGGGCGAGGACGGTGCGAAGCGTATACGGCAGCGTGCCGCGGGCAAACCACCTGCGGCACGCAAATTTCTTATTCCGTAAAGGTGTATTTGACGAAATTGCCCTTGCCGTCGCCCGTGAGGATGACCACGTCGCCGTCCGAGTTGCGGGCATTGTCGATGATGGGGAAGGGCGCGTTGGCCGCTACATAGGCTTCGGGGCTCGCCGCTTCGATTTCCAGAAATTCCTTTTTCGCGTGCGTGCTGCCGCCGCAGGGGTTGATGGTTTCCACCAAAACTTCGTATTCGTTCATGTTCGTTTCTCCGTTTCGATTGTCGGCTTGCGCCGCAAAACGAGTATACCACAAAAGCGCGGCGCGATGTAAGCATTATTTTTGAAAATTTCCGTTTTCGCCGCAAAATTTGCCGAATTTCGGAAATTGCTCTTGACGCGTCGGGCGCTTTCGTATATAATTTTCAAGGCATTTTCTCAATATGGAAAATAAGAGGGTTTCGTTTTATGAAAAAAACCAAAACCGCCCTGCCAAAGGGCGTAAAGAAGATTCTCGGGCCGGAAGTTTTTGTCTTCCTGCTCATTTTCTTCGGGCTGTTTGTGTACATGGGCTATGTCATGGGCGCGGCCAATATGCTGCAAACGATGATGAAAACCGCCTTTGACCTGCTTCTGAACACCGTGTTCTACATCATGGCGGTCGCCGTTTTGGCGGGCGCGATTTCGGGTCTGTTCTCCGAATTCGGCGTGATTGCGCTTCTCAACAAGCTCCTTAGCCGCGTGGTGCAGTTCATCTACGGTCTGCCGGGCGCGAGCACCGTGGGCGTGTTCACCACCTACCTTTCGGATAACCCCGCGATTCTGACCCTCGCAAGCGACAATAACTTCCGCCGCTTCTTCAAAAAATATCAGCTTCCCGCCCTGTGCAACATCGGCACGGCCTTCGGCATGGGCCTGATCATCACCACCTCGATGATCGCCATGACCTCCCCCACGGGCGAGAGCTTCTTCCTTGCCGCGCTCGTCGGCAACCTCGGCGCGGTCGTCGGCAGCGTCGTTTCGACCCGTCTGATGCTCCACTCCACCGCCAAAATCTACGGCAAAGACGCCCCCTGCGAGCTGCTCGGCGAAGCCGAAGAGATCGACATCTCCAAATACCGCCAGATTCGCGAGGGCGGCATCGGCTCGCGCTTCCTCGACGCCATTTTGGAAGGCGGAAAGACGGGCGTGCAGATGGGCATGGACGTCATCCCCGGCGTTCTGATTATCTGCACCATGGTCATGATGCTCACCAACGGCGCGGGCGATGCGGGCGTTTACACCGGCGCAGCCTACGAGGGCGTGGCGCTTCTGCCGTGGATCGGCGAAAAGCTCAACTTTATCATCCAGCCGCTCTTCGGCTTCCTCAGCCCGGAATCCATCGGCGTGCCCATCACCGCGCTCGGCTCTGCGGGCGCCGCCATCGGCGTGGTTGAGCGTCTCGTCGCCTCCGGCGCGGCCAACGCGCACGATGTGGCGGTGTTCACCTCCATCTGTATGTGCTGGAGCGGCTACCTCTCCACCCACGCAGCGATGATGGATTCGCTCAAGTGCCGCGAGCTGACGGGCAAGGCCATCTTGTGCCACACCGTCGGCGGCCTGTGCGCAGGCTTCTTCGCCAACTGGTTCTATCAGCTTCTGATGCTGATT
>CAZGOO010000219.1:0-2016 GCA_964527505.1 uncultured Oscillospiraceae bacterium
GCGCCGATGGGCGACCCGATGGAGCTGCAAATCCACGGCTATGAGCTGACGCTGCGTTTGGACGACGCGGCGAAGATCGACGTGGAGCCGATCTCCCATCGCTCCGAGCCGCGCGTTTTTTCCGCCGTGGGCGGAAGAACCCTGCACCCCGGTCTCGGTGAGGGCGGCAAATTCCACGAAAAAGGCGACGGCGACCCCCTGCCCGAGGGCACGGAGCTGACCTTCGCTCTCGTCGGCAACCAGAACTGCGGCAAAACCACGCTCTTTAACCGCCTGACGGGCGCCAATCAGCACGTCGGCAATTTCCCCGGCGTGACGGTTGACCGCAAAGACGGCCCGATTCGCGGCTACGCGAACACGCTGGTCGTGGACTTGCCGGGCATCTACTCCATGTCGCCCTATTCCGGCGAGGAGATCGTCTCAAGAAACCACATCCTCTGCGACAAACCCAAGGCGATTATCAATATTGTCGATGCGACGAACATCGAGCGAAACCTCTATCTGACGATGCAGCTTCTGGAAATGAACGTGCCGATGGTCGTGGCGCTGAACATGATGGACGAGCTCACGGGAAACGGCGGCTCTATCGATATCAACGCGATGGAGGCGCTTTTGGGCGTTCCGGTCGTGCCCATTTCCGCGGCGAAAAACGCGGGTGTGGACGAGCTGATCAAGCACGCCGTCCACATCGCCGCCTATCAGGAGCGGCCGAGGCAGCAGGATTTCTGCGACAAAAACGACTTTGGCGGCGCGGTACACCGCTGCCTGCACGCGGTCGATCACCTCATCGAAGACCACGCCGAGCGCGCGGGACTTCCTTTGCGCTTTGCCGCAACGAAAGCCATCGAGGGCGACAAGCTGATTTTGGAGCAGCTTCGCCTCGACAAAAACGAAACGGAAATGCTCGAGCACATCGTTTTGCAGATGGAAGCCGAGCGCGGGCTCGACCGCGCCGCCGCGCTTGCCGATATGCGCTTTTCTTTCATCGGAAAGCTCTGCGCGCGCACCGTCACCCATCCGCACGAAAGCCGCGAGCGCGTGCGCAGCCGCAGGCTCGACCGCGTTCTGACGGGCAAATATACCGCCATTCCCTGCTTTATCGCCATCATGCTGGCGGTTTTCTACCTGACCTTTGAGGTCATCGGTGCTTTTTTCCAGAATCTTTTGGAGCTCGGCATCGGAAAGCTCTCGGAGCTGACCGACGCGGCGCTGCGCGCGGCGAATGTGAACGAAGCCATTCACGGGCTGATCATCGACGGCATTTTCGCGGGCGTGGGAAGCGTTTTGAGCTTTTTGCCCATCATTGTGGTGATGTTCTTCTTCCTGTCACTGCTCGAAGACAGCGGCTACATTGCCCGCGTGGCCTTCTTTATGGATAAACTTTTGCGCAAGCTCGGCCTTTCGGGGCGCAGCATCGTGCCGATGCTCATCGGCTTCGGCTGCACGGTGCCCGCCGTCATGTCCACGCGGACGCTTCCGAGCGAGCGCGACCGCAAAATGACGATTCTGCTCACGCCCTTTATGAGCTGCTCGGCGAAATTGCCCATTTATGCGTTCTTCGTCGGCGCGTTTTTCCCGAGCCACAAGGGGCTTATCATGACGGGGCTGTATTTCCTCGGCATCCTTGTCGGCATTTTGGTGGCGCTGCTTCTGAAAACGACGGCGTTTCGCGGCGAGGCGGTGCCTTTCGTGATGGAGCTTCCGAACTACCGTCTGCCGGGCGCGAAAAACGTGGCGCAGCTTCTCTGGGAAAAGTCCAAAGACTTTTTGCAGCGCGCATTTTCCGTGATTCTCATTGCGTCGGTGGCCATCTGGTTTTTGCAGAGCTTCGATTTGAAGCTCAACCCCGTGGAAAATTCGCAGGAGAGTATTCTTGCCGCCGTGGCGGGGCTGCTCGTGCCGATTTTCAAGCCCATCGGCCTCGGCGACTGGCGCATCTGCACCTCGCTCATCAGCGGTTTCATGGCCAAAGAGAGCGTGGTTTCCACCATGGAGGTGCTCTTCGGAACGAATGTC
>CAZGOO010000220.1:0-2013 GCA_964527505.1 uncultured Oscillospiraceae bacterium
TTTCGGAGTCGGCGATTGCCCGCGCCACGCGCTCGTCGTTAAACGCCCACAAATCCTCCATCGAGCCGCCGCCGCGCCCCGTGATGATAAGGTCTGCCACGCGGTAGCGGTTGGCGTAGCGAATCGCCCCGGCAATTTCGGCGGGCGCTTCGGCGCCCTGCACGCGCACGCCGAGGAGCTTCACCTCACACAGGGGGTATCGCTTGCGCAAAATGCGCAGCATATCGCGAAGCGCCGCGCCCGCGCTCGAGGTGATGAGGGCAATCGTGTGCGGAAAACGCGGCAGCGGTTTTTTGCGCGCGGGGTCGAAGAGTCCCTCTTTTTGCAGCGCGTTTTTGAGCTGCTCGAACGCAACGTGCAAATCGCCCACGCCGTCGGGCGTGAGGGCGGTGCAGTAGAGCTGATACGCGCCGTCGCGCGGGTAAACGGACACGCGCCCCTGCGCGATGACCGTCATGCCGTTTTCCGGCCGAAAGCGCAGACGCAGCGCATTTCCCTTGAACATCACGCAGCGCAGCGCGCCGCCCGCATCTTTCAGGGAAAAATAGTGGTGCCCCGAGGGATAGAGCTTGTAGTTGCTGATTTCGCCGCGAATGAGAAGATTTGCCAGAAAATCGTCCTCGTCGAAGCGGCATTTGAGATATTCGTTGAGCTGGCTGACTTCAAGCACCTGCATTGTGCGCCCTCCATGCCAAAATCGCCGTGCCGAGTGCGTTGTCGGTGGAATACTGCGGCGCGCAGAAGATGCCGCTTGGGATGCTTTTGCGCAGCAGCGAATTGGAAGATACGCCTCCGGCGAACACCACTTCGCAGTCGGGATACGCCTTTTGCGCCTGCTTCGTCGCCTCTTTCAATGCGCCGATCAGGCAGCGCAGCGCGTAGGCCGCCACCTCGCAGGGCTTATCCTGCGGGTAAGCGCGCACCTTATTTTCCACGCCCGAAAGCGAAAATTCCAGATTCTGCACCTTTACGCGGAAAAAATCCTTCCCGCTTGCCTCGCCCGCAAGCGCGTCAAGCGCTTTTCCGGCGGGAAATCCGAGGCCGAGGAGCTGCCCCGTGCGGTCGATGAGCTGGCCGGCGGACAAGTCCGTCGTGCCGCCGATACGCTCGGCATGGACGCTCGCGCCCTGCGGCGTGACATACAAAAGCTCCGTCGTGCCGCCGGACAAGTGCCACGCAAGGTGGGGCCTGTCCATCAAATCCATCCGTCCCGCCGAGAAAAGCGAGGCGGCGATGTGCCCCTGCTGGTGGGAAAATTCATAAACGGGAACGCGCAGCACATTTGCAAGCGTGTGCGCCTGCGAAACGCCCGCCAAAAAGCAGGGCATATACGAGCCTTCGACCGCGCGCGGGCGGCTGCTGACGCCGATAGCGCCAATCGGCGCAACCTCGCAACGCGAAAAAAGCCTGTCGGTCAGCTCCGGCAGGCGCTTTACATGGGCAAACAATGCGTCACTTTGACGCAGCCCGAGCGCGCCCTCGGAAACATCGAGCAGGCGCGAGGCGTTCTCCCCCGCGCTGCCGTCAAAGACGGCAACGGAGGTGGTGTAGTTGCTGGTGTCGAAGCCGAGGACGGTCATTGCTCCGCCTCCGCGCTTTGGGCGCGCACGAAGCTGCCGAGCACGCCGTTAACAAAGGAAACGACGCTCTCGTCTTCGTATTTGCGCGTGAGTTCCAGACATTCGTTGATGGCCACGGCGGTCGGAACATCCTCCACATAGAGAATTTCATAAATCGCCAGCCGCAGCGCGGCTTTCGTCAGGCGCGAGATGCGATGCAGCGCCCAGCCGACGGCGTTGTCGGAAATGGCCTTGTCGAGCTCCTGCTGATGAACCATGACGCCCGCGAGGCAATTTTGAACATAGGCAAGCTGCTTGCGGCTCGGCCGCTCGGAATAGACCTCGTTTTCCCCGGCGAGGCTTTCATAAAGCCCGTCCTCTTCCAGACGGGTGGCGATTGCCTCCTCGGGCAATTCGTCGGTATAGTCCATTTCGTAGAGCAGATGGACGGCCA
>CAZGOO010000221.1:0-2006 GCA_964527505.1 uncultured Oscillospiraceae bacterium
AGCGGGTGATGTAGCGCATTCGCGAAATCAGCGCGAAAAAGCGATATTCTTCCATGGTTCATTTCCTCCCGCGCCCGGCGGAAGCGGGCAGCAGTTTTTTTGCCGAATCGCGCTGCGGCGCGCGCAGCGTGCGAAGAAGGCGCGTATAGAAGCGGTAAAATTCCCGCGCGGTCGTCGGAACGCGCTGCTGCGCCGAGATCCACGGGCAGGGGCCGACGCGCAGCTCGCCCATCCTGAGTGCAAAGACCGCGCCCGCGCCGAGCTGCTCGGCAAAGGGCAGGAGCCTGTAAAACGCCTGCGCGTCGCGCGCGAACAATTCCTGCGCTTCGCGTTTGCTTCCGAAGAGCAGGAAGCTGCGAAGCCCGAGCAGCTCGCGCAGCGCATCGAGCCCCTCCGCGCTGCGGCGGCCGCCGAACATCGCGGCAAGCCCGCAAAACGCCTGAAGCAGCAGATTTAAGAGCATCAGCGCCGCGCACTGCGCGCGCGAGGCAAGCAGCAAAAGTATCGCCGCGGCGCAAAGTCCGAAGAGTTTTTCCTTTGTCCGTCCGCGGCGCAACGCGCACGCGCAGGCAAATTGCACCAGCGCGCAAAGCGCCGTGAGCGCCGCCGTCAGCAGAAGCACAAGCAGAAACCGCGCCCCGGCGGCGGAGGAAATGCGCAGATCCGCCGCGTAGAAGCAGACGCTTGCACCGGCGAGCACGCCCATCAGGCGCAAAATGCGCGGATTTCCGCTCTTTGCGCTGAAAATCCGATGCATCCACGCCGCGCGCAGAAAGCGCGCCGAGCGCCGCACGGCAAGGGTGCTTGCGTCGATCGCGCGCGTCGCATTCTTGCCGAAAAGTTCGTGAAAGAGCCGCCGCTCGGAGGCTTTGCGCTCGTTGCCCATGTCCATCTGCGGCAAGATGCGCACCCTGCCGCTTTTTTCCACGCGGAACATTAAGTAGCCGAGGTTCGCCCAATGGATGAGCGTCGCGGCAAGGTCGGGCGCGTCGCCGAAGAGGCGGCAGGGCGTCTCACCCGCCGTGGCCTCCATGGAGACGGCGCTCGTGCGCTTCGGCACGAAAAAAGGGTTTTTCAATCGTAATGCCCAATAAATCGGGCAGAAAATCAAGAGTAACCAGAAAATCCACAGAAGCGGCTTTGCCGCGCTTCCCGCCGCTTGGGAAAGGTCGAAGCTGCCGTTGTCAAACGCAAGGCTGAGGTGCATTGTTTCCGAGTCGCGCAAAACGGCGTTGCAGCGGACGGTCAAGGTCGCGCCGTTTCGGGTGACGGTCAAATCGTTATCAATCGCCTCGCCGTGGTAGCCGCTCGTCCATGTGGGCAGGTGCGTCACTTCGGCGGGGAAATTCGCCGTCACTTCGTAGCTTTCCACAGGGTAGGCCCAGCCGACGCCCGGAAGCGAAAGGGAGAACACCTGCCGCTCGTCTTTTTGCGTCACGCAGCCCTCTACGCGGTATTGCACGCGAAAGGTCTGCCGCCCGACGAACGCGTCGGAATCGGTAATGCGCAGGCAGGTCACGCCGCTGACCGTCTCGGTGCGAAATTTCCAGCCCGAGCAGCGCACGTCGCTTGCCCCCGCGCCGAGCGGGATGCGCAGCGCCTGCGGCGCTTCGGAAAAATCGACCACGGCAATTAAGGTCACTTCGCAGGAGCCGTCGGCTTCTACTTCGAGCGTGTAGCGCAGCGAATCGACCGACGCATCGGCGGCAAATGCCGCGCCGCAAAGCGCCATCAGGCAAAGAAGCGTCAAAATCCACCGCCGCACGGCATTTCCCCCTTTTCTTTCATTTTGGAACTATTTTAGCATATCCCTACGCAAATTGCAACCGTCGTGCAAAAATTCCCAAGGCGCAAAAAGCCCGCTGCGAAGCGCTCGCAGCGGGCTTGAAATCACTTCAGACTTTTGAAATTTCCGACGGTTTCCTTGACGGGTGTCAGGTAGGCAAAGGTGCCGGGGAAGCGCTGCAAAACGCGCTGGAGCTTGACGATCTGGTGCTTGCCGATGA
>CAZGOO010000222.1:0-2006 GCA_964527505.1 uncultured Oscillospiraceae bacterium
CACTCCCGCGCCGCCGCTTCGCTACCCTCAAGGGGAAGCCTTTGGGGGCGGACAGGGTCGTCCGCCCCTACGGGATTACGGACCGTCGGGGACGCCGGTCCCTACACGGCGGACGGATGATATCCGCCCCTACATGATACACGGGCGGACAGGGTCGTCCGCCCCTACATAAAAAGGCTTCCCTGAGGGAAGCCTTCGGCGGGGGCATGCCCCCGCCCTACAATGTTATTGCTGCTTTATCGCTCCGTGCCGACGTAGAACACCGACAAGGTGCCCGGGCCGGAGTGCGCGGCGACGACGGGGCCGTTGAAGCCGATGTGAATCTCCTCCACGCCGTTTTTGCGCAGGAGCTCCGCGAGGTAATTCGCGTCGTCGAGGCAGTCGCCGTGGACAATGAACGCGATTTTCGCGTATTCGGGGCGCACGCCCTGCTTCATGTTTTCCGCGATTTCCTCGATGGACTTTTTGCGCCCGCGCACCTTCGAGAGGCTGATGATCCGTCCCTCGTTATCGACGTGCAGAATCGGCTTGATGCCCAGTGCGCTGCCGATGAGCGCGGTCGCGGCGCTTACGCGGCCGCTGCGCTTGAGATAGAACAGGTCATCGACCGTGAACCAGTGGACGATGCGCAGCTTGATTTTCTCGGCAAAATCGGTCACTTCGTCGATCGTTTTGCCCTCGTCGCGCTTTTTGGCGCAGAGGTAGGTCAGCAGGCCGAGGCCGAGCGAGGCGCAGAGCGTATCGACGACGCGGATTTTCCGCTCGGGATATTCCTCGCTCAGCTCCGCCGCGGCGACTTTGGCCGAATTGACGGTGCAGGTCATGGCAGAGGAGAAGCCGAGGTAGAGCACATCGCGCCCGGCGCGCAGAAACGGCTCGAAGAAATCGCGGAAGTCACCCACACCGGCGGCGCGGGTCGTGGCGAGGGAGCCGGCGCGCAGCCGCTTATAAAAATCGGCGGTTTTCAGCTCATGCTCATCGGGGTGGTGGTTGTAGGTTTGGCCGTCCATCGTAATCTGAAGCGGGATGACGGCGATATCGTATTGCTCCACGAGATCCATTGTCAAATCGGCTCCCGCGTCGGTCATAAGTACAAAACGCTGCTGCATAAAAATGCCTCCGAGTGGTTGGAATTTATGCTTTCAGTATAGCCCAAACGGAGAAAAATGTCACGCCACGGATGCGAGTTGGCACTCTACCGAGAGTAGAATGGCACTCTACTGACAGTAGAGTGCCATTTTTTGACGCGTAAGATTGCAGAAAATGCGCTTACGAGAAGAAAATCATCGTCAGACCCATCAAAACCGGCTGGTGCAGCAGGTAGACCTCCAAAGAGTGCCGTCCGACAAATCGCAGGAAGCGAAGCACGCAAAATTCACTGTTGACGCGCGGCAGTAAGCTGCGCTTTTCGCGGTAGAGGAGTTTGCCGAGCCCGGCGCCGATGAGAAACCAACCGAGATAGGGGAAGAGCGGAAAGTAGTCGCTTCCGCGAAAGAATCCCTCGGCGCGAAGCCCGATCGGGAAGAGAAAATTGACGCCCACGCGGATGCTTGCCATCCAATAGCCCAGCGCGGCCATCGCCGCACCGAGCGCCAAAAGCGCCCAATGCGGCAGCCTGCGAAAGAGCGGAAAGAGCATCATGCACACGCCCAAAAGGTGCAGCACGCCGAACCAGACGGCCATGTACTGCATAGAGAGCACTTCCTGCATGAAAAGCGTGACATACGACACTAAAAGTCCCGCGCCGAAGACCACCACGCCGCGCCGAAAGCTGCGGCCGGCGAGAATCGCGCAGATGCCGGAAATGAGGATGAAAAAGAGGTTGCCGTAATTCTGCACGAGCGTGAACCATGCGGGAAGCTCAAAATTCAGGCGGCTCATTGAGTGCAAATCGTAGACCAGATGCACCAAAATCATACCGACGACGCAAAGGCCGCGCAGCGCGTCAAGCTCCCAGATGCGCTCTTTTTTCACTTCTGCGCCTCCTGCTCCTCCAAAACGCGGTA
>CAZGOO010000223.1:0-1995 GCA_964527505.1 uncultured Oscillospiraceae bacterium
GACTCGGTCGCGAGATTGGGCAGATTGTAGTCGTTATATTCCACGACTTCCAGCGTGTAGCCCTGCGCGGCAAGCGCGGATTTTACGGCGCGCAGAATTTCGGCGTGCGGCGTGACGCTCGCGCCGACGCGGATGGTTTTGCTCTCCTCCTGCGGCGCGCAGGCGCAAAGCGCGCCGAGCAGCAGCGCCAAAGTGAATAGCAGAGAAACGGTCTTTTTCATGGTCAAATTCTCCTTTTTTTCGTTGTTTTCGTGTTTCTTCGGTCGCTTCGCGCGGCAACGCGCATCCCGACCTCCTGCAAAATCTGCACAAGCAGCACAAGTAAAATCACCGTCAGGAGCATGATATCGTCCTGATAGCGGTAGTAGCCGTAGTTGACGGCGATCGCGCCGAGCCCGCCGCCGCCGACGAAGCCGGCCATGGCGGTATAGCCCAGAACGGTTGCCATGGTAATGCTCACGCCGACAAGAAGCGAAGGGCGCGCCTCGGCTAAAAGCACCTTCCGCACGGTCTGCATCGGCGTTGCGCCCATAGACAGCGACGCCTCCATGACGCCGCCGCTCACCTCCTTTAAGGACGACTCCACCATCCGCGCCACAAAGGGCGCGGCGGAAACGGTGAGCGGGACAATGGTCGCCGTCGAGCCGATGGACGTGCCCACAAGAAAGCGCGTGACGGGAATCATCCATACCAGCAAAATCACAAACGGCACCGAGCGCAAAAGGTTCACCGCGAAACCCAGCGCGCCGTGCAAAACGCGCATCGGGCGCAGACCGTCCGCATCGCTCACGCGCAGAAGAACACCCAGAGGAAGTCCGATTGCGTAGGCCAGCGCAGTGGACGCCAGCACCATATAAAGCGTCTGCAAAGTCCCTTTGCCCAAGAGGGCAACAAGCTCCTCAAACGGCATCGCGCCTCGCCTCCCGTTCGTAAAAATCAAATTCCTGCGGCAAAAGAAGCCTGCGCGCCGCTTCGGATTTGGGCGCCGCGAAGAGCTCCCGCACGCTTGCGCACTCGGCCACGCTTCCCTCGTCCAAAACCGCCGCTTTCGTGCAAATGCGCGCAACATCGCGCATTCGGTGGGTGATGAGCACGATGCTCACGCCGAGCGTGCGGTTGACCCGTTGCAGAAGCGTCAAAACCGCGTCGGCGGTGGCGGGGTCGAGCGCGGAGGTCGCCTCGTCGCACAGAAGTACCCTCGGCTCGCTCGCCAGCGCGCGGGCGATGGCAACGCGCTGCTTCTGCCCGCCGGAAAGCTGCGCCGGATACGCCTCGGCGCGGTCGGAAAGCCCCACCGTTTCCAGCAGCTCTTTTGCCCGCGCACGCGCCGCTCTGCAGGGAGCGCCCGCAAGCTCCAGCGGAAACACCACATTTGCCAGCGCGCTGCGCTGCGAAAGCAGATTGAAATTCTGAAAAATCATCGGCATCTGCCGCCGCGCGGCGCGAAGAGCTGCGGGCGAAAGCGTTGACAAGTCCACGCCGTCAAGCAAAACGCGCCCCGCCGTCGGCTTTTCCAAGAGGTTAATGCAGCGCACGAGCGTGCTCTTTCCCGCCCCCGACGGGCCGATGATGCCGAAAATATCGCCGCGCTCGATGCATAAATTCACATCGCGCAGCGCCTTCACGCCGGAATAGTCCTTTTCCAAATGCTCCAAGCGAATCATGTTCCATCCTCCTTTAAGCAACAAAAAACGGGAAGCCGTCAAAACGACTTCCCGCAAAAATTTTGCATCCGCTTGCATCGATCACGCCGCGGAACACTTCTCAGATGTCCGCGCCGGAGCGAGCGAAAGGCGAAGAAGGCGTCTTGCATCGGGTACGGCAAAAAAGCGCATGGAGCACATGCGCACAGACATCATCATGGAAGCGTTGTTCTTTGCGATACGAAGCATGACCCGTTCTCCTTTCCTCATCGGTTTTCGGTGCTACCGCGAAAATATGCTAAGAGTTTAGCACGGCACCATGGATTTGTCAAGCATTATTTTTGCATTTTTT
>CAZGOO010000224.1:0-1969 GCA_964527505.1 uncultured Oscillospiraceae bacterium
TCGATGCAGTCGGAGGCTTTGCCGCGACCGTGCGTGCGGATGGAATAGTAATAGTCGGTGTTCCAGTCGTGGTAGAGCTGCTTGGCGTTCATGCAGGAGAACAGCCCCGGGATATTGATGCGCTGCGGGCAGCCGTCCACGCAGTAGCTGCACGCGGTGCAGGCGACGACGCGCTTTTCGTGCATGATGCGGCAGACCTCGTCCACGGCGGCGCGCTCGCGCGCGTCGAGCGCGCGGAAATCTTTCATAAAGGACATATTGTCCTCCAACTGCGCATCCGAGCTCATGCCGGAGAGCACCATGAAAATGCCCTCGAAGCTCGCGGCGAAGCGGATGGCGTAGCTTGCGGCGCTGCCGCCGCCGAGCGCGGTGAGCACCTGCGCGGCGTCGTCGGTGAGGTTGGCAAGATGCCCGCCCTTGACCGGCTCCATGACGACGACGGGCTTATTGTGCTTGCGGCAGACTTCGTAGCAGCGGCGCGCCTGCACGGCGGGGTCGTCAAAATCGATGTAGTTGAACTGGATCTGCACCAGCTCCACCTGCGGATAGTCCATCAAGATGCGGTCGAGCATCTCGGGAGAATCGTGGAACGAAATGCCGAAATGGCGGATTTTCCCTTCGTCGCGCAGGGCAAGGGCGGTTTCATACGCGCGGCAGGCGCGGAAATGCTCATAGTTGTTCTTATTCTGCGCGTGCATGAGGTAGAAATCGAAATACTCCACGCCGCAGGCTTCCAACTGGCTTTGGAAGAACGGGCGGATGTCCGCTTCGGTCTTGAAATACGCGTCGGTGAGCTTGTTCGTGAGCGTGAAGCTCTCGCGGTCGTGACGGCGCACCAGCGCCTCGCGCAGGGCAAGCTCGCTCTTGCCGCCGAGGTAGCCGTGGGCGGTGTCGAAATAGTTAAAGCCCTCGGCAAGGAAGCTGTCTACCTGCCGCTTGACGGCTTCGAGGTCTACCTCCTCGCCTTGCATCTGAAAGCGCATACAGCCGAAGCCGAAGTTGCGCTTGACTTTTTCAAAAAATGCCATAAAAATCCCCTCCGATTTTTTCTTTCATTATAGCGCATTGCCCGCGCAAAGGCAAGAAGTATTTAGATTTTTTAACCATTTGGACGCAAAAAAATCCCGCAGGCGCGAAGCCCGCGGGATTTTGTGCGCTTAGATTTCGAGGTAGCTGTCGGAATACAGCTCGTTGTTCTTGAAGATGTCGCAGGATTTGATCGTCTCCATCAGTCGCAGGTCGTTGGGGTTGACGATGGCGGAGGTCAGGCCCTGCATCATCGCCATGGCGACGAGCGCGGAGTCCATGATCGGGCGGACGTGCTTCGGAGCGCCGTTGGAGTTGTTGGACAGGCCGCCGGTGGACTTCAGACCTTCGTCGGCGAAGAGCTTGATGGCGTTCAGAACGTCCATCTGCTTGTCCTGCATACCCTTGACGACAAGGAACAGCGGGTCGAACCACATATCGTCCGAATCCATGCCGAGCGCCATGCCGCGATCGAGCATGGTGTGGCAGTGGTGCATACGCTCGTCGTTGTCCTTGGCGATGCCGTCGGCGGAGCAGAGGGCGAAGATGATGGCGTCGTTTGCGGCAGCCAGATCGATAAAGCCGATACGCGAGCCTGCGTCGGCGGAGTTGACGATGGGCTTGCCGTTGGTGCGGTTATACACGCGGATACCGGCTTCGATGGCGCGCTTGTTGGCGGTGTCGAGCGCCAGAGGCACGTTGTTGAAGTTTTCCTGAAGGAGCTTGACCGCCCAAGTCATCAGCTCGGGGCCGTTGGACTCGGCAGGGCCGATGTTGACGTCGAGGTAGGTCGCGCCGGCCTTGATCTGCTGCGCGGCACGCTCGAGGATGGGATCGGGGTTGAACGTGGCCATCGCCTCGCGGATGACGGGGCTGATGCAGTGGATACGTTCGCCGATGGTGACGAACTTCTTCGACTCGACGTTGCGGGTGCGGTAGGTCA
>CAZGOO010000225.1:0-1968 GCA_964527505.1 uncultured Oscillospiraceae bacterium
GCAGGCGATGTTCGTTTATTTATCGGATTTTTTGAAGAAGCCCTTGCGCGTGGGGTGGTTGGAGTCGGCGAAGGTTTCGCCGAGTTTTTTCAGGAGCTTTTCCTGCTCGCGCGAGAGCTTCGTGGGCGTTTCGACCGTGACGGTGACATATTCGTCGCCGCGCCCCTTGCCGTTGACCGCCGGAATGCCCTTTCCGCGCAGGCGGAAGGTCGTGCCGGTCTGCGTGCCCTCGTCGATTTTATAACGCACCTTGCCGTCGAGCGTGGGCACTTCCAGCTCCGCGCCGAGCGCGGCCTGCACGAAGTCGATGGGCATTTGCAGGTACACGTCCTGCCCGCGGCGCACGAAGAGCGCATGGCTGCGCACGCGCACCGTGACCATCAAATCGCCCGCCGGGCCGCCGTTGAAGCCGCTGTTGCCCTCGCCGCGCACGCGAAGCGTCTGGCCGTCGTCGATGCCCGCAGGGAAGCGCACGCGCGTTTTGAAGCTGCGACGCACCTTGCCCTTGCCCTTACAGCGCGTGCAGGGGCTCGGGATGCGCTTGCCGACGCCGCGGCAGTCGGGGCAGACGCTGTCGGACTGCATGACCATGCCCATAAAGCTCTGCTGCGTGCGCACCGTGCCCGTGCCCTTGCAGCGCGGGCAGGTTTCCACCTTGGTGCCGGGCGCGGCGCCCGTGCCGCCGCACTCGTCGCAGTCGCAGATGCGCTGCGCGGAGATCTCTTTCTCCGTGCCGAACGCGGCCTCTTCAAAGTCCAAATCGATCTGCGCGGAGATGTCCTCGCCGCGCATGGGCGCGTTCGGATTACGGCGCGACGACGAACGCCCGCCGCCGAAGAGGTCGCTGAAGATGTCGCCGAAGCCCGAAAAACCGCCGAAATCCCCGAAAGGACTGCCGCCGTTCGGGTTGAAATTGGGGTCAACGCCCGCGAAGCCGAACTGGTCGTAGCGACTGCGCTTGTCGGGGTCGGAGAGGACTTCGTTCGCCTCGTTGATTTCCTTAAATTTCTGCTCCGCATCCGCCTCGTGGTTCACATCGGGGTGATACTGCGCCGCGAGCTTGCGGTATGCGCGCTTGATATCGGCATCCGACGCGTCTTTCGACACGCCGAGCACCTCATAATAGTCGCGTTTGTTCTCGTTTGCCATTCGTCCACCAGCTTTCGCAGGATATGTTCAAAACGGGCGGAGGGTCAGCCCCGCCCGTTTTGGGAAAAATCTCAGTCTTTGACTTCCTCGAAGTCCGCATCGACGACGCCGTCGTCGTTGCCGCCGGTCGGCTGCGCGCCGCCCTGCTGCGCCTGTGCCTGCTGATAGAGCTTCTCGGAGATGGCGTAGAACGCCTTTTGCAGCTTCTCGGTGGCTTCCTTGATGGCGGCCACGTCGTTGCCCTTATTCTTCTCTTTCAGCTCCTCGAGCGCGGCCTGAACGGGCGCCTTTTCGGAGTCGGAAACCTTGTCGCCGAGCTCGGCGAGGGTCTTTTCGGTCTGGTAGATGGTCTGGTCGGCGGCGTTGTGCGTATCGACCTCATCCTTGCGCTTCTGGTCTTCGGCAGCAAACTGCTCGGCTTCCTTGACGGCCTTGTCGATGTCCTCCTTGGAGAGGTTGGAAGAGGCGGTGATGGTGATTTTCTGCTCCTTGCCCGTGCCGAGGTCCTTGGCAGAGACGTTCACGATGCCGTTGGCGTCGATGTCGAAGCTGACTTCGATCTGCGGCACGCCGCGCGGCGCGGGCGCGATGCCGTCGAGGTGGAACTTGCCGAGGGTCTTGTTATAAGCCGCCATCTCGCGCTCGCCCTGAAGCACATGAACTTCCACAGAGGTCTGGTTGTCCGCAGCGGTGGAGAACACCTGACTCTTGCGGGTAGGGATGGTGGTGTTGCGGTCGATAAGGCGGGTGAACACGCCGCCCATCGTCTCGATGCCCAGAGACAGCGGGGTCACGTCGAGCAGCAGCAGACCCTTCACG
>CAZGOO010000226.1:0-1918 GCA_964527505.1 uncultured Oscillospiraceae bacterium
CGAGGTTGAGGATGGTGTCCATCATGCCGGGCATGGAAGCGCGGGCACCGGAACGGACGGAAACGAGCAGCGGGTTCTTCGGGTCGCCGAATTTCTTGCCGTTGATCTCTTCGACCTTTGCCAGAGCTTCTTTGACCTGCGCGAGGATCTCGTCGTTGATGGTGCGGCCGTCTTCATAGTACTTGGTGCACGCTTCGGTGGAGATGGTGAAGCCCTGCGGGACCGGCATCCCGAGGTTGGTCATTTCGGCAAGGTTCGCGCCCTTGCCTCCGAGCAGCTCACGCATCGAGCCGTTGCCTTCGGAGAACAGATAGACATACTTATGCATTGCTTTGGAAAACCCCTTTCTAAAGTAAAAACGGTGTGTGACGCCTTTTTCGGCGTTTTTTCTGAAAAAATTTCAATGCCTTGAGAGTATACCACATTTTTCGCGGCTTTGCAATTCTTTTCTGAAAAAAATATACTTTTTCCTGTCGGAATCGCTATTTTTGTAGCGATTACCTGAATACTTTCGACAATTTCGATATTTTTATACCGATACTTGACAAGATTCCCACGCCGTGCTAAAATCAAGCTCGCAAAATCTCTCGGAAAGGAAGCTACGCTTTATGGCGATTTTCACTCTGGATCTGACCACGACCGACCCCGATTACAACCTTGCGGCCGAGCAGGTGGTGTTCGACCGTCTGCCGCGCGAGCACAGCTATTTCATGCTCTGGCAGAACGACCGCGCCATCATCGTCGGGCGCTATCAAAATACCGCCTCGGAGATCAACGCCGCCTATGTGGAAAAGCACGGCATCCGCGTGGTGCGCAGGCTTTCCGGCGGCGGCGCGGTCTACCACGACATGGGCAATCTCAACTATACCTACATCGGCGACGCAAAGCAGATGGAAAAGCTCGATTTTTCCCTCTTCTGCAAGCCCGTCATCGACACGCTTGCGCAGTTTGGCGTCCATGCCGAACTCAACGGCCGCAACGACATGACCATTGACGGCAGAAAATTTTCCGGCAACGCGCAATATCGCAAGCAGGGGCGCGTGATGCACCACGGAACGATCATGTTCGACTCCGACCTGACGGTCGTTTCCGAGGCACTGAACGTTGACCCGACGAAATTTCAGGGCAAGGGCATCCGCTCCACGCGCAGCCGCGTGACGAATGTGCGCGAGCATCTGCCGAAAGACATTACGCTCTCGGAGTTCCGCCGCGCGCTTTTGGAAAATGCCGCCGCGAAAAACGGCGCGCTGCCCTACACGCTCTCGCAGGACGACTTGCAGGCAATCGAAACCCTGCGCCGCGAGCGCTATTCCACATGGGAGTGGAATTTCGGCACCTCTCCCGCCTACACGCAGTCCAACCGCCGCCGCTTCGACGGCTGCGGCCTCGTGGAAGCGTGCCTCGATGTGCAGGGCGGCGTTTTGAAAAACGTGCAGTTGCGCGGCGACTTTTTCCACCTTGCAGACCCTGCGGAGCTGACCGCGCGCCTTTGCGGCGTGCGCGCCGAGCGCAGTGCCTATGAAGAAGCCCTGCGCGATGTGGATGTTTCGCACATCATCGCGGGCCTGAGCACCGAACAGTTCCTTTCCCTCCTGTGCGAATAAAAAAGAACCGTGTCCCGATTGTTCGGGACACGGCTTTTTCTTTGAATCAGATGCCCATTTCCTTTTTGACCTCACCGAAGCAGCGGACGGCGAAATCGAGGTCTTCCTTCGTGTGACCGGCGGAAATCTGGGTACGGATGCGGTCTTTGCCCTTCGGAACGACGGGGTAGCAGAACGCAACGACATACACGCCCTTCTCGAGCATACGGCGGGAGAATTCGTGCGCGACCTTGGGGTCGTAGAGCATGACGGGCACGATCGGGTGCTCGCCGGGCAGCAGGTTGAAGCCGAGCTTTTCCATCTCCGCGCGGAAG
>CAZGOO010000227.1:0-1910 GCA_964527505.1 uncultured Oscillospiraceae bacterium
ATCACTCGCAGGGAAAAGAAAGGAACTCATCATGCAGGAAAAATTCAAACTGTCCTTTGGTGCGAAGTTGCGCCTGATCGGCAGGTATCTGAAAGGATGCTACGGCTTTTTCGCCGCAGCGCTGATTCTTTCGTGCTTGGCCACAATCTTCAACGCGCTCACGCCGCAAATCATCGGCCTGACGGTCGATTCCATCCTCGGCAGCGAGCCGCCTGACCTTCCGGCGTGGCTTTTGCGGCTCGTGCAATGGGACACGCTGCGGCAAAACACGCTCCACGCGCTGCTCTTTGCCGCCGCGGCGGTGCTTCTGGCGGCAATCGCGCGCAGCCTGTGCACCTACGGCCAGCGCGTGAGCCTCGCGCGCGGCTCGGAGCGCTATGTCAAAAGCATCCGCGACGGGCTCTATCGCCACATCCAGAACCTCGGCTTTGCGTGGCACAAGCAAAACCCCACGGGCGACATCATCCAGCGCTGCACTTCGGACGTGGACGTGATTCGCTCGTTTGTGTGCAACCAGCTCGTGGAAGTTCTGCGCACGGTGTTTTTACTTATCGTCTATCTGACCTTCATGTACCGAATGAACTGGAAGCTCGCGCTCGTGGCCACCCTCTTTTTGCCGATTACGGGCGTCAGTTCCGCCGTGTTCTACGGCAAAATCTCCTCCCGCTTTGAAGCGGCCGACGAAGCCGAGGGCGCGCTGACGACCTGCGCGCAGGAAAACTTAACGGGCGTGCGCGTGGTGCGCGCGTTCGGCAGAGAGCGCTATGAGGACGAAAAATTCCGCGAAAAAAACAACGCCTTTTCCGACCTCTGGATTAAATTAGGCGAGGTTTTGTCGGTTTACTGGGCATCCGGCACGCTTTTTACGGCGCTTCAGGTGTTTTTCATCGTCGTATTCGGCGTGGTGGAGATTGTCCACGGCGGCCTGCGGCTGGGCGAATTTCTGGTGTTCGTGTCGTATAACGAAGCGCTGACTTGGCCCGTGCGCTCGCTCGGGCGCGTGCTTTCGGAGATGAGCAAGGCCGGCGTTTCCATGGACCGCGTGGGCTATATTTTGCAGGCGCAGGAGGAAATCGACCCGCCCGACGCGCTGCCCATGCCGGAGGGCGACATCGTCTTTGAAAACGTCTCGTTCCGCTATGAAAACCAGAACGTTCTGCAAAATCTGAGCTTCACCATCCGCAAGGGCGAAACTTTTGCGATTTTGGGCGGCACCGGCTCGGGCAAATCGACCCTCGTGCAGCTTCTGGCGCGGCTTTACGACGCGCAGGAGGGAAAAATCACGATTGGCGGCGTCGATCTGCGGGAAATTTCCCGCAAAGAGCTGCGCAAAAACGTGGGACTTGTCTTGCAGGAGCCGTTTCTCTTCTCGCAGACCATCCGCGAGAACATCGCCGCCGCAAAGGAAGCCGCAACGGACGAAGAAATCCGCGAAGCGGCGCGCATTGCCTGCGTGGACGAAGCCGTCGAGCGTTTCCCTCAGGGCTACGACACGGTCATCGGCGAGCGCGGCGTGACGCTCTCCGGCGGCCAGAAGCAGCGCATCGCCATCGCGCGGATGCTGCTGCAAAAAACGCCCGTGATTATTTTCGACGACTCGCTCTCGGCGGTCGATGCCGAGACGGACGCGAAAATTCGCCGCGCGCTGCACGAAAATCTGTCGGACTCGACCGTGATTTTAGTTTCGCACCGCATCACGACCCTCATGCAGGCGCAGCACATTCTCGTTCTGGAAAACGGCGCGATGTCCGACTTCGGCACGCACGCCGAGCTCATCTCCCGCCCGGGCATCTACAAAGATATTTACGACATTCAAATGCGCAGCGACGACCGCGCGCTGCTGGAAGAAGGGGGCGAATCCTTTTGATTGACGAACAGGAATATACCAAATCGTTTGACTGGCGCATCTG
>CAZGOO010000228.1:0-1890 GCA_964527505.1 uncultured Oscillospiraceae bacterium
TTTCGTCTGCCCCTCGCTCACCGCGCGCAGCGCTTCGTCGGCCAGAGGCTGCATCTTTACGAACCACTGCGCGGAGATGATGGGCTCGACGTCTTTGTGGCAGCGGTAGCAGGTGCCGACATTGTGGCTGTAAGGCTCGACCTTGACGAGATAGCCCTGCGCGTCGAGGTCGGCGACGATCTGCCTGCGCGCTTCGTAGCGGTCAAGTCCCTCGTATTTGCCGCCGAGGGCGTTGACCTTGCCGCTGTCGTCGAGCACGCGGATAACTTCCAGATTATGCCGCAGACCGACCTCGAAGTCGTTCGGGTCGTGCGCGGGGGTCATTTTCACGCAGCCCGTTCCGAAGTCCATTTCGGCATAGTCGTCGGCGACGACGGGAATGGGCTTGTTCATGAGGGGCAGAATCACGTTTTTGCCGACGATGGCCGCATAGCGCTTGTCGTTCGGGTTGACGCAAACGCCGGAGTCGCCGAGCATCGTCTCGGGGCGGGTGGTGGCAACGATCACTTCCCCGCTGCCGTCTTCGAGCGGGTAGCGGATGTGCCAGAGAGAGCCGGGCTTATCGACATATTCAACCTCCGCGTCGGACAGAGCCGTCACGCAGTTCGGGCACCAGTTGATGATGCGGCTGCCCTTGTAGATGAGCCCCTGCTCATAGAGGTTGACGAACACCTCGCGCACGGCTTTCGAGCAGCCCTCGTCCATGGTAAAGCGCGAGCGCTCCCAATCGGCGGAGATGCCGAGCTTTTTCTGCTGCTCGACGATGCGGTTGCCGAATTTGTGCTTCCAGTCCCACACGCGCTCGAGGAATTTCTCTCTGCCGAGGTCGTAGCGCGTCAAGCCCTCGCCGCGCAGCGTCTCCTCTACTTTAATCTGCGTGGCGATGCCCGCGTGGTCAACGCCCGGAAGATACAAAGCGTTATAGCCCTGCATCCGCTTAAAGCGGATGATGGTATCCTGCAAGGCGTCGTCCATTGCATGGCCGATGTGCAGCTGCCCCGTCACATTGGGGGGCGGCATAACGATGGTAAAGGGCTTTTTCTTCTCGTCGGGCACGGCGTGAAAATATCCGCCGTCCTCCCAGAATTGATAAATTCGGCTTTCGACCTCTTTCGGGTCGTAGGTTTTCGGTAATTCTCGCATGAGTTTCCCTCTCCTTTCGATGATAAAAAACGCCCCGAGCCATCGGCTCAGGGCGAAAAATTCCGCGGTACCACCTGAATTCCCTCTTGCGAGGGCACTTGGACTCTGTAACGGGAGCACCCGTCGGCGCTTACTTTTCGTTCTGCGCCGCCGCTCCGAAGCGACCTTCCCCCGCTTGCCGCAAAGGACTTGCACCGACCGTCCTCTCTCTGCGCCGGCAACGGCGAGGTACTCCTCTTCATCCGCGCGTTTTTGCGATATTGCGCTTATGATAGCATTTTCCGCAGATTTTGTCAAGAATTATTTCAAAAAGCCGCGCACGTCCCGCTCCAAAGCCGCTAAAAGCGCTTGCGCCCGGGCACGCTCGGAGGCGACGGCGGTGAGGTAGAATTTGATTTTCGGCTCCGTGCCCGACGGGCGGATGATGACGCTTCCCTTTTCGCCCAGCTCGAAGGACAGAACGTTTGACTTCGGAAGCGCCACCGCAGTCACTTCACCCGTGGCGCAGTCGGTTTCTTGACGCACGAAATAGTCCGTGCAGCGCGTGATTTCCGCACCGCCGAATGTCTGCGGCAAATCGGCGCGCAGCTTTGCCATAAAGTCTGCCGCAAGCTGCATCGCCTGCGGGCCCTGAAGCTCCACACTGAGCACCTTCGTCTCGTGCCAACCGAACTCTTCATACAGCTCGCGCATTCTTCCGAGCAGGGTCTTTCCCTGCTTTTTGAGCTTCGCCGCAAGGTCTGCCAC
>CAZGOO010000229.1:0-1889 GCA_964527505.1 uncultured Oscillospiraceae bacterium
AAAGTTCGCGCAAAAGGCCACCGTCACGCACGAAACCGCTAAAATCGAGGAAATCAGCTCCCCGCCGACGAGGCCGTCGATCAGAGAATCTGCAAGCGCCACGCCCTCCGGCAGCGCCGAGAGGAAGCTGTCGCGCAGAACATTTCCGAGGAAGGTCGCGTAAAGCACCAGCAAAATCGCAGGCGTGATGAGCGAGGTGAAAAACATCCCCTTGTCTTTGAAAAAGAGCTTGATATTTCGTTTGGTCAAAATCCCGAGTGTATTCATTTTTCGCTACCTCCGAGCTTTTTACCGGTAACGGCAAGGAAAACGTCGTCCATTTTTCCCTTGGTGATCTCATAATCGACAAAGGCCGACGGCTCTTTGACAATCAGCGCCGTCGCCGCGCGGGTGTCGGGCACGAAGAGACGGTAAGCGTCTTTCATGCGCTCGTATTTCACGCCGAGGCGCTCGACCGTGGCCTCCTGCGCGCCGTAAAGCGTGATATAGTCGCCCGTGTAAGTATTTTTCAGAGTGAGCGGCGTTCCCTCTGCGGCAATTTGGCCGCCGTCCAAAATGACCACATAGTCTGCTTCGGCGGCCTCTTCCATATAGTGCGTCGTGAGAAAGACCGTCATTTCCTCCGTCTTGCGCAGGTCGGAAATCACGCCCCAGAGCGTCTTGCGCGTCTGCGGGTCGAGCCCCGTGGTCGGTTCGTCCAGAATCAGGAGCTTCGGGCGGTGCAACAGCGCCCGCGCAACATCGATGCGCCTGCGCTGGCCGCCGGAGAGCTTGCCCACCGTGCGCCGCAGCAGATTTTCAAAGTCCAGAAGCCGCGCAAGCTCGGAAAGTCGCTTGGAAAACGCCTCGCCCGTGATGCCGTAAAGCGCGGCGCGGCTTTGCAGATTGTCGTAGACGCTCAGGGCCGAATCGAGCACGGAATTTTGGAATACCACGCCCAACTCGCGCTTGATCAGCTGCGCGTCTTTGTCGAGGTCGCGGCCGCCGATTACCACGCGCCCGCCGTCTTTGAGAAGCTGGCCGCAGATAATGTTGATGGTCGTCGATTTTCCCGCGCCGTTGACGCCCAGAAACGCGAACAGCTCTCCCCTTTTCACGCGGAAGCTCAAGTCGCGCACCGCATGAATCTCGCCGAAAGATTTGCTTAGATTTTGAATTTGCAGAATTTCGTCCATTGCTCAGTCCCCCTCTTTGTTTGCGTTTTCGTATTTGTATTTCAGGCCGAGATACAGATCGGTCAGCGTTTGGCTGCAAAGCGCCTCGCTCCAGTCGGAAAAACCGGTGACGATCATCGTCGCGATGCCGTGGACATATGTCCAAAGCTCGAGATGAAACAGCCGCGCCTGCTCTTTGGAGATGCGCACCTGCTTGCAGATGAGCTCCGCGAAGGCTTCCGCTTCTTCCGAGAGGGCGTCTTTCTCCTCCTGCGTGCGGTCGCGCAGGAAAAGCAGGCGAAAAAGCTCCTTTTTCTCCCGCGCGAAGCGGATATAGGCCATGCCGCTTGCCTTAAAGGGCGGGTACTCCCCTTTTTCCATGTCCTCTTTCAGATAGCTTTGATACAGCGCATAGGCCGCTTCGATGACGGCGCTTTGCACCTGCGCCATGGAGTCAAACCGGCTGAAAATCGGCCGCGTGGAAGTGCCGAGCCTTTCGCCCAGCGCCCGCGCGGACACGGCGGCAAAGCCCCGCTCCTCGGTCAAAGCCAGCGCGGCTTGCAGAATTTCCTCTCTGCTCAGAAGATTTTTTCGCGGCAAAGAACCCGCTCCTTTCGATTAAAATACACCCGTAGCGCAACAGCTGTGTTTTTATTATATTCCCACTGCTTTACCTTGTCAAGAGGGTAACGAAAAAATTTTTTATTTCCGAACCCGTGCAAAAAAGCCGCCCCA
>CAZGOO010000230.1:0-1889 GCA_964527505.1 uncultured Oscillospiraceae bacterium
GCAGAAGAACTCAAGCTCCATCTGCTCAAACTCGCGCACGCGGAAGATGAAGTTGCCCGGGGTGATCTCGTTGCGGAAGGACTTTCCGATCTGGCCGATGCCGAAGGGCAACTTGCGGCGCGTGGTGCGCTGGACATTATTGAAGTTGACGAAAATGCCCTGCGCCGTCTCGGGGCGGAGGTAGACGGTGTTTTTCGCGTCCTCGGTGACGCCTTGGAACGTTTTGAACATGAGGTTAAACTGGCGAATGTCGGTGAAATCGTGCTTGCCGCAGGTGGGGCAGCAGATACCGTGCGCGTCGATGAAGGCTTTCATTTCGGCGTTTGTCATCGTGTCGATGGGCTTTTCCGGTTCGGTGCCCTCGGCGGCGTAGAAGTCCTCGATGAGCTTATCGGCGCGGAAGCGCTCGTGGCACGCGCGGCAATCCATGAGGGGGTCGGAGAATCCGCCGAGATGGCCGGAGGCGACCCACGTCTGCGGGTTCATCAAAATGGCGGAGTCCAGACCGACGTTGTAGGGGTTTTCCTGAACGAATTTTTTCCACCATGCGCGTTTGATGTTGTTTTTCAGCTCCACGCCGAGCGGGCCGTAGTCCCAAGTATTGGCAAGGCCGCCGTAGATCTCGGAGCCGGCAAAGACATAGCCGCGATTTTTGCAAAGCGCGACGATTTTATCCATCGTTTTTTCGGTATTTTTCAGCATAAATACGCCTCCGTGTTCGTTTTCCGATTTATTCTATCACTAAGCCCCCGCAAAGTCAAGCGAAGCGGCAAATTCCGGACAAAAACCCGCCCCGTCGGCATGGCAAACGGGGCGGGCGTGGGTTATTCGGTCGGTTCGGTGGGCTCGTCGGTACCGCTCGAAGAGGGGGTATTGCTCTCCGCTGCGGTCGAATCGCGCAGGAGGATATCGAGCACGACGGGGTTGTGGTCGCTGTAAACGAAGCCCGCATCGAGCGTCTGCACCTGCGCAAGCTCGATGTTCGGCGAGAGGATGAAGCCGTCGAGCACATAATACTGCGTCTTGTCGCTCGATTTGTTATACGGCTCGTTGAGCAGTCGGCAGGTCGGCGCAGAGGTGTCAAAGGCGTAGCTCCAGCCCTCGGGCAGCTTCAGATTCAGGGTCGCGGGCTCCCATTCGGAGGTGTCCTTAATCGGATAGACCGCTTCGGTGTTCGGGAACAACTGGTTGAAATCGCCGCCCGCGATGACATAATTGCCCTTTTCATATTCCTCGGTCATAAAATCCAGAAGCTGCTGCGCCTGCTTGGCGCGACCCTCGCCGTCGTCGTAAGCGTCGAGGTGGAGGTTGACGATGACAAGCTGCTTGGAGGAATTTTTGATGTCGTAGCGCGTGACGAGCAGGCAGCGCTTGAGATTGGCCGCGCGCGTCGGCCACGAAAACGGACAATAGAGGCTGTACCTCGTGGCGGTGGCGACGGCATAGCGGCTGTAAGTGGCCAGACCCGAGGAAACTTTGCCGATGCGCTCGCTCAGAGGATAGGGCACATAGGCGCATTTGTAATTGAGCGCGAAGCGGGCTTCGTAGCCCTCCAAATCGTGCTCATACTGCAAAAACTGGTCATAGCCGAAGCTGCGGTCGGAGTCGGTGTCCACCTCCTGAAGCAGCAGAATGTCCGCACCCGTGCCGCGAAGCAGGCTTTCGATGCCGAGCATATTGCGGCGAACCGTCTCTTCGGAGTCGGGGTTAACCTGCGAGCCGCCGTCCATCACGAAGTCCGCGTCGCGGCCGAGGCCGGCATAGCCCGTGTTAAAGGTGACGATGCGCAGGCGCTGGCCGGCGTAGTCCGCAGCGACGGAATTTGCGCCGTATTCGGCGTTTTCGGCATAGGCGGGGTCGTATTCCGTGAGCGTCAGGTAGCCGACAAG
>CAZGOO010000231.1:0-1885 GCA_964527505.1 uncultured Oscillospiraceae bacterium
TTTCCGTAGTACCGCCGCAAGATCTGCACATAGTCCAAGCCCTGCTGCGCAAGCTCCTGCGAGCCCCACTGGCTCAGCCCCGCGCAGGTCACGGTCGTCCCGTTGCAAAACTGCGCCGCCAGCGGCTCCACGAAGCCCTGCCTGCGCAGATAATCGTCAAAAATCTCATCGACGATGCGCGAAACGCTTTGGAAATAGTTTCGGCCGTTAATAAACTTCTGGTCGATGGCGGTCGAGGCGGTGATGTCAAAATCGTAGCCCTGACTGCGGTAGAACTCCGTATAGACGCGGTTGAGCGCAAAGGAGATGATGGCAAGAATGTTCGCCCGCAGGGCGCTTTCCTCCCAAGTGGGGTAAATTTCGCTCGAAGCGACGTTTTTCACATAGTCGGAAAACGCCACCGTCACATTGGCCGCGTCGCTTGCAGGCGCAGCAAGATGCACCGTGATGCGCTCGGGGATGTAAGGCAAAACCGTCGGCATAGGCATCACAAAGGCTGCGCCGAGACATCGAAAATCTCGGTCAGGCTCCAGCTTTCGGGCATTTCGCCGTAGGGGATCAGCTCCAAGTCCTGCTCGGTGAGCGTTCCCGCGAAAATCTGAACATTTTCCACCAAAATGCGCTCGTAGCGCGGCTGATCGACCGTGATATCCACCTTTCGCCACGGCTGCTGCGCGCCCGGGCTCTGGCTCAACGACGCTTCGGGCGCAGGCAAGGCCAAAACGCCCGTCAGGCCGTTTTCGTCCGTGATTTCCGCGGCAAGCAGCCGCGAGCCTTTTTCCAGACGCTCGGTAACGTTCACCGCCGCGCCGCGAATCGGTGTTTTCGCCTGTGAGGTGAACACGCGAATTTGCAAAAAGCCGTTTGCAGGCATACAAAACCTCCTTGCAGTTTGGGTTTCGGAGATAGTGTATGCCGCACGCGGCAAAAAGGTTCCGATCTTAAAGGTACTGCTTCATTCGGTCGATGTTCTTCTGCTCCGTCTGCAAAAGGCGCGCCGAAAGAGACGACACTTTCGGGTCGAGCGTGGGCAGCGTGCGGCCGGTTCGGATGCTTTTGACCATGCCGCGCGTGTTGCCCTGAAGCATCATCTCCGCAATTTTTCCGTTGGGGTCGTCGGCCATGCGCGTGCGCAGCTTGGAAGTCATGGCGTTTGCGAATTTCAAAGGCGGCGGGAGATTTTTCTCTTTGCCGCCGTGCGCGCGCAGAAGCGCGTCTGCTTCCTTGCCGATGCTTTCATATTCGGCAAGCTGCGTTTGAAGCGTCTTTGTGAGCGATAAGTCGCTGCTTTCCGGCAGGACGGCGCGAATGCCGAAGCAGCCCATCTGCGTGATTTTGCGAATCTCATTGAGCATTTCGCAGTCTTTGTGCATTTTCCTCACCTCCCCTTTAGCTTTCCTCGCGCGCAGAGGCTCTATGCACGAAAAGGCATTGACAAGCGGCCGCGCAGCGATTATAATGGTAGCGCAAGAGCGGTCTGTGGACCGAAAAAAGGAGAATGTTCTATGTTTCATCGAATGACGATTGCGGGCGTTACGCGCGATCTGCCGATTTGCAAGGTCACGGACGACCTCTACATCGGCGCTTTTGTGATTTTCGGGGATGTGGAGCTGACGGTCGCCACCGCCCGCGCGCTTCTGGAAAAAGCGCCGCAGTACGACTACATGATCTCCGCCGAGGCCAAGGGAATCCCCCTGATTTACGAAATGGCGCGCCAGAGCGGGCAGAATAAATATTTCCTTGCGCGCAAGGCGGCGAAGCTCTATATGTCGGGCGTGTTCGACGTTGCCGTGCGCTCCATCACCACCGCCAAAGAGCAGCACCTCTATCTCGACACCGCCGACGCGGAAATGATGCGCGGCAAGCGCATTCTCATCGTGGACGA
>CAZGOO010000232.1:0-1881 GCA_964527505.1 uncultured Oscillospiraceae bacterium
CGACCGTGCCGGAGGGAACGTAGTTGCCCTCGGCGTCGGTGCCGTCCCATGCCCAAGAGAGGGTGTAGCCCCAGTAGCCGCCGCTTTCGCTGTAAACGGTCTTGCGGATGTAGTTGCCGGTGGCAACGGCGTATTCCTCGCCCGTCTCGGCGTCGGTGACGACGATTTCGACCGTCTTGATGTTGCGCAGCAGATAGATGCCCATGTAGGCTTCATCCGCGTAGTACATCGAGCCGTCGGACAGCTCCGTGGAGAATGCGGTGTGCTTTGCGTTGTATTCGGTGGGGTTGAAGGTGGCGATGGGTCTGCCGAGGTATTCAAAGGCGGTCAATTCGCCCGTGCGCTCGGTAGCGGCGTAGACAAAGCTGACGTCGGTGGTCAAGTCCATGAAGTCGAGGTAGCTGTAGCCGGCTTCCGCCCAAGTAAACACGCCGTCTCCGCCGTACTCGGTGGGGAACGGAGTGGTTTCGAGCAGATACTCGATCTCCATCGCGTCGCGCCAGTCGTATTTTTCGGTGACGTCGCCCTTCGTCCAGTCGCCGTAGTAGGCAAGGAAGGTGTTGTGCAGGACGGTGACTTCTTCGTTTTCAAGGTCGTAGAAGAACACATAGCCCTCGATGAACGTGCCGTTCGGGAAGAGCTTTTGGAGCATTTCCGCAGATTCCGTGAGCGAGATGGTCACGGTAACGGTCACTTCCTCGCCTGTCGGGATGAAAACGGTATCGACGGTCTTGCCGCCCACTTCGATTTTGAGGGTATGGTCGGTCTGCACGGAGGTGAGGGTGTTGATCAGCTCGCCGTCCATTTCCATGAGCGCGTCGTGCAGAACCAGCGCCTCGACGCCGTATTCCACATCGATCGGGCCGTTATTGACGAGCGTGGTGGTGTAGGTGTAAACGCCGGTCATTTCGGGGTCGTCGCCCAGCTCCTTGATGGGGTCTTTCATGGAAACATCCAGAAGCGACAGGCAGGCGCCCATTGCGTCGGCAAGGCCCGCGCCCTGCTTACGCACGGAGTAGTAGGTGAGCGTTTCGTTGCCCTCTTCGCCGGAAGTGTAGGACAGGACGCTGCCCGTGGCTTCGAGCGCCGACTTGGCAAGCTCGGCAAGCTCGCTCTTCGTACCTTGGATGCCCTCGCCCTTCATGGCCGAAAGGAGGGCGGCAAAGGTGCCGGCGATGTTCGGCGTTGCCATGGAGGTGCCGCTCATCACCTGATAGTCGTGGGGGTTGTTGGGGTAGGCGGAGTAGACATTGCCGCCGACACCCGTGATGGTCGGGCGGAGGGTCAGATCGGGCGTGGTGCCCCAGTCGGAGAAGTCGCTCATCTGATACGCGTCGGAGTTGAGGAAGTAGTACTGCGTGGTCAGAATGGTCGTGCCCTCGAAGAACTCGAGATAGGTGTAGGCGTTGGCGGGCGCCACGCAGATGCAGGGAATCGAGGCCGTTTCAAAGGCCGCAGCGTAGAAGAACGAGGACTGGTTGTTTACGACGATCAGTCCGGCCGCACCCGCCGCTTCGCTGCGGGCGACCATATCGACGAAGGTCGTCTCGCCGCGCTGAATCACGGCGATTTTGCCCGTCAGGTCTTTGCCCTCGAAATCTTCGGGCGTGCCGAGGCCGAGCGTCACATAGGACATTTCCTTGCCGAAGAACGCGGGATCCCAGCGGTTGTAGTGGTCATAATACTGGAAGAAACCGCCGCCGCTGCCGACCACTTCGATGACGTTCAGCGGGTAGGCATAGTTTTCCATCGACGCGACGGAAACGACGCCCGCGTAGGTAGAGGGCGTGCCGACGGTGCCGTAGTCGGTGTAGTCGGAGGTGATGTAGCCCTTGGTGGAGAACTCGGCCATGGAGTATTCGTTGCCGGCGGCGATGCAGA
>CAZGOO010000233.1:0-1874 GCA_964527505.1 uncultured Oscillospiraceae bacterium
GGGCAGACGAGCGTTTTGCACAATTGCCCCGAAATTTCCGATGTGGAAGTGGCCGCAAAGATTCTGCGCAGCCTCGGCTGCCGCGTTTCGCGCGCGGGCGAAAGCCTGACGGTTGATGCTTCTTCGGCAGATTCCTGCCGCATCCCGACGGAACTGATGCAGAAAATGCGGGCGGGGGTGCTCTTTCTCGGCGCGCTTTTGTCGCGCTTCGGCGAAGCCGAAGTGAGCCTGCCCGGCGGCTGCCGCCTCGGCCAAAGGCCGATTGATTTGCATTTGAGCGGCCTTGCGCGCCTCGGCGCGCAGGTGCATTTTGAAGAGGAGCGCATCGTCTGCACCGCGAAAAAGCTGCAAGGCGCGACGATCGCGCTTGCCTATCCGAGCGTCGGCGCGACGGAAAATCTGCTGCTTGCCGCCCTCGGCTGCGCGGGCGAGACGGTTTTGTGCAACGCCGCGCGCGAGCCGGAGATCGCCGATTTGGCAGGCTTTCTGCGCGCCTGCGGCGCGAAAATCTCGACCGACGGCGGAAGCGTCTGGCGCATCAAGGGCGGAGAGAAGCTGCGCGGCGCGGAGTATCGCATCATGCCCGACCGCATGGAGGCGGCCACCTATCTCTTTGCCGCCGCCGCGACGCGCGGAGAATTGACCCTGCTTGAGGCCGAAGAAATGCACCTCGGCGCGGTTTTGGAGCTGCTTCGCCGCTGCGGCTGCGAAATTCGCGCGGCAGAGAAACAGATTTCTCTTCGCTGCGAACGGCTCATCGCCCCGGGCGCGGTGAAAACGGCGCCCTACGACGGCTTTCCGACCGACGCGCAGGCGCCCGCGATGGCGGCGCTGGCCACCGCCGCAGGGGTGACGGTCTTTGAAGAAACCGTATTTTCCTCCCGCTTTGCCCATACGCGCGCGCTTTGCGCCATGGGCGCGGATATCCGCGTGGGCACGCGCTGCGCGGTGGTGCGCGGGGTGGAACAACTGCACGGCGCGCGTGTGGAGGCGACCGACCTTCGCGGCGGCGCGGCGGCCGTGATTGCCGCTTTGAGCGCGCAGGGAGAGAGTATCGTCGAACAGACGGAGCATATTTTGCGCGGCTATGCCGATTTTGTGCCGATGCTGCAAAGCTGCGGCGCGAAAATCACCACGGAAGAAGGGTAGAGAGCCATGGAAGAACGAAAGAATACCGCCCGCTCGTCGCGCGCCGCGCAGGCGGCGCAGCAGCGCAGGGCGCGCCGAAAAGAGGACGAACGGCTCGAGGAGCTGCGCAAAAAGCAGCGCCGAAAGGCAAAGCACCTGACAAAGCGTCGCATCAGCCCTGCGACCGTGCGCGCGCTTCTGATTATGGGCGGCGTGCTTGTCGCGCTGATTTTGAGTATGCTCATTTTCTTCCGCGTCGGCGCGACGCAGGAGCACGTTCTCGTCTCCGGCAATTCCTACTACACCGACGAAGAAATTCTGGCCGCCTGCGGCGTGGAGGAGGGGGATAACCTTCTGCTTCTCTCGCGCGGGAAAATTTCGGGAAATCTTCTGGCGGCGCTGCCGTATGTGCGCGACGTGCAGGTTTCGAGAAAGCTGCCGAATACGCTCGTGCTCACGGTGAGCGAATATGCCGTAAGCTACGCCGTGCGCGACGAAAACGGGCAGTATTATCTCATGACCGCAGGCGGCAAGCTCACGCGCACGCTCTCCCAGAGCGAAGCCGAGAGCTATATCCGCATCGATTCGCCCCAAATTAAGTCCGCAGCCGTCGGCGCCACGGCGCAGCCGGCAGGCGACGAGGCGCAGAGCCTTTCCGCTCTGACGGAGCTTCTGACGCAGCTTGAGGCGGCGGAACTGACCCGGCAGATTACCGCCGTGCGCGCCGAGAATGCCTTTTCGCTCGA
>CAZGOO010000234.1:0-1868 GCA_964527505.1 uncultured Oscillospiraceae bacterium
TGACGTCCTTGCCGAGGGGGATGACGCGGACATTGTCGCCGGTCTTGTAGCCCTTTTCCTCGAGCTGGTCGATGACGCCGCCGACGAGCGTGACGAGCATACCCTGCGCCTGATAGCTCTTGACCAGAGCGACTGCCTCATCGGCAGAGGGAGCGGCGCCGAGAATGACGGGAACGCCGGGGATGTCGCCCGTAACCAGCGGAACGCCCAGAGAGCGGACGATGGCGTCGGACAGGTGGCCGTAGCAGGGAGCCTCATAGGGGGTATCGTTGTCGATATACTTGAGGACTTCGATGAACTCCGCGCACAGAGCGGTGGCAACGCCGGACATAAAGGCGTCGTTGAGGCGGTTTTCGCGGGTCATGAGGGTTTTCACGACGGCAAGCGCCTGCTTCAGTTCGCCAAGCGTGCCGACCTTGCTGCCGGTAACGGCATAGTAGCAGGGCAGGGAATAGGCAGTGTCGGGGAAGGACACGGCCTTGCCTTCGCCGTACTGGGCGATGGCATTGTTGACGGCGGCCTCAGTCAGACCGTAAACGGCATCGTTGCCGCCAAATACACGTTCAAATAATGTCACAGGAATTTTCCTCCTTATTCATCCCGATCCAGGATGGCCTTGATATTCCGAATTTCTTCCAGAGCCGAGGGACTGACGTCGTAGGGCGAACGGCCGCTGCGGTCGGCGTCGATAACCTCGGTATTGTAGCTGATAAAGCCGAGCAGATCCTCTGCCGGGATTCGCTCGCGCAGAAACGCCCGATCGCTCTCGCCGCGCACCTTGTTGGCAACGACGCGCACGCGCGTAATGCCGATGTCGCGGGCAAGTTCTTTGATGCGGGTGTAGGTCTGGATGGAGCGCGCGCCGGGCTCGATGACCACGATAAACTGATCCATGCAGCTTGCCGTGCCTCTTCCGAGGTGCTCAAGCCCCGCCTCCATATCCATAATGACCACATCGTCCTTGCGCAGAACGAGGCTCGAGAGCATCGCCTTGAGCATCACGTGCTCCGGGCAGACGCAGCCGCCGCCGCCGGTATCGACCGTGCCCATAACGAGCAGCTTCACGCCGTTGATCTCTTTCGCCAGCTTATCGGGCAGGTCGGAGACTTGCGGATTGAGCTTGTAGAAAGTGTTCGATTCGTTTGCGGCGGTGCGCTCGCGGGCCAGCTCTTTCATCTTCGAGACGGGGACGATGGAATTGACTTCCTCTTCCGTCATGCCGAGCGCCAGCCCGAGGTTTGCGTCGGGGTCAACATCTGCCGCCAGAACCTGCCGCCCTTCGGCGGCGTAGAGGCGGGCAAGGGTGGAGGCAAGCGTTGTTTTGCCCACGCCGCCCTTGCCGGTGATCGCCAGTTTCATCGCTTAGATGCCCAGCGCAGCGCGCTTCTCTTCGATGCAGGCGATCATCTTGTCGCCGAGCTTCTCGATATCGGTCTCGACGACGAAGCGTGCCTCGACCCAATCCTTGATGCCGTGCTCGCCCTGAAGGAGCTCCGCAACCTCGGTAGAGCCCTTGGTGTAGGGATCGACGCCGAGGAAAGTTTCGATGCCGGTGGCAACGACGTAGTTACCGATGGAGACGGCCTTCTCGGACATCCATTCCGGAGCGCAGCCGACGACGGGAAGCTGGGAAATGGGCAGACCGGAGTCCTTCGACAGCTCGGAGGCCAGAATCATCATACGGGAAATATCGACGCAGGAACCCATGTGCAGCACGGGGGGAATGTCTGCCAGCTCGCAAACGCGCTTCAGACCCGCGCCGCAAAGCTCCTTGGCTTCCTTGTCCATCAGGCCGGCCTTTGCCGCAGCCTGCGCGGAGCAGCCGGAGACGATGAGGATGATGTCGTTTTTAATGAGCTTCTTCATCA
>CAZGOO010000235.1:0-1867 GCA_964527505.1 uncultured Oscillospiraceae bacterium
TTTTGTTCTTTCCGCGCGTTTGGTAATCGGCGTTGATCTCTTCGCTCCAATCGGCGCCGAGCGAGGCGTTCGCTCTGACGCTGCACACGGCTCTCGCGACCGATTCATAGAGGATTTTCGTCCCCTGCGCGTCGGCATTGTAGTTGACGGCTCTGTCCCTGCCGATACCGAAATGCGCGGCGGTCTTCACGGCGTCGATGTTCGCGCCGATGAAGAGAAACTCCCAGCCGTATTTCTCCTTTTGTCGCTCGATCATTCTCTTGACCTGCGCGCTCGAATAGCGGCGGCTGGCGTTCTCCTGCCCGTCGGTTGTGATAACGAACATCGTGTGCTCCGGCACGTCCTCCTCGCGGGCGTATTTGTGAATGTTTCCGATGTGGTGAATGGCACCGCCGATGGCGTCAAGCAGCGCCGTGCAACCGCGGACGGTATAATCCTTGTCGGTCATTTCGGGAACGTCCGCGAGCTTCACGCGGTCGTGCAGAACCGCGCATTCGCTATCAAAGAGCACGGTGGAAACGTAGCACTCCCCCTCCTGCTTCTTCTGCTTTTGAATCATCGCGTTGAAGCCGCCGACGGTGTCGCTTTCCAGCCCCGCCATCGATCCGCTTCTGTCCAAAAGAAATACCAGCTCCGTAATGTTGTTTTTCATCGTAGAAAACCTCCCTTTGTTTTGTGCCTTTAGAATAGCACACGCAAAGAGAGGTTTGGTCGCCTGCGACGCGACAAATTCGCCCGAATTTTTACGCCCCCAGCAGGCTCTGGTCGAAGGCAAAGAGCGCTTCGTTGATTTCAAACACATTGTAGTTCCCGCGGCTGATGAAATATTCGATGATAATGTCGAATTTATTGCTGCGCGAGAGCGCGAAGCCCGCCTTGCGGAGCAGATCCTCGGTTTCCTCGAGGCTGAGTTCCAGCGAAATTGCAAACGCGAGCGCGGTGGGTTTGCTCGGTTTGTAATGAACATCGCTGCGGATTTTGGAAAACAGCTTGCGGTCGATGTTCGCTTTTTTGTAGCACTCGGCGTCGGTCATGCCTTTTTCGTCGATTTTGCGCAGAAGCATCTGCGAAAAACTCTCGTCGATCTGCCTGAGCTTCCTGTCCAAGTCGTCCGCAAGGGACATCGCACTGTAGCTGCGCATTGGGGAAAAATCATCATCTCTTCCCGCGCGCGGAGCTGCAGACGGCAGTGCGTTTTGCCGAATCCGCTCGCGGGCGAGGTCGATATGCGCGTCTACATAACGATCGTCGATGTACTCGGCGATTTCCGAAAAGAGCTTCTCGCCGATTTGATAGGCCGCCCGGTCGAAAATGACAAGGTAGACCGTCATTTCGTTTTCGAGCAGAAAATCGCCGATAACGTCAACGGCAACTTTCAGTGCCTGATCTTTCGGGTACCCGTAAATCCCCGAGGAGATGAGGGGAAAGGCAAGCGTTTGGCATCCATGCGCCTTCGCAAGCGCCAGAGATTCGCGATAGCAGGAGGCGAGCAGCGCCTTTTCCCCGTGCTTGCCGTCTTTGTAAACGGGGCCGACGGTATGAATCACATATTTTGCCGGCAGATGGTAGCCGCCCGTGAGCTTCGCCTTGCCCGTTTGGCAGCCGCCAAGCGTCCTGCACTCGGCAAGAAGCCCCGCGCCGGCGGCGCGATGGATTGCGCCGTCCACACCACCGCCGCCGAGCAGCGATGAATTGGCTGCGTTGACGATGGCATCCACTTTCATTTTTGTGATATCGTTTCTTACGATTTCCAGCGGCATGGGGGTCTCCTTACTTCGCGCTTACGCGAATTTCGTTTCCAAGATCGTCGGCAGTTGCCGAGATAGTATGCTGCGATTTTGTGTTCATCGTCAAAATCCACCTGCAT
>CAZGOO010000236.1:0-1846 GCA_964527505.1 uncultured Oscillospiraceae bacterium
GACTGCGCCCGCGCCATGGAAAGGACGCCGCGCTTGTGCTTGAGCGGGTTATCCACTCCGTTGAAGAAAAACTCACCCTTGATGCAGTAGCCGGGGCCGCCCATGCCCGTGCCGTCGGGGCAGCCGCCCTGAATCATGAAGCCGGGGATGACGCGGTGAAAGATCAGTCCGTCGTAGAAACCGGCGTTTGCCAGCGCGATAAAGTTGTACACGGACTGCGGCGCTTTTTCGGGATAAAGCTCGGCGGTAATCACGCCGCCGTTTTCCATTTCAATGGTCACAACGGGATTTTCGTTCATCGGTTTTTCTCCTTTAATGCGCGCTCGATCTGGCGGCGCGCGTCCTGATTTGCGGCGTCCTGCCGCTTGTCGTAGAGCTTTTTGCCCTTACACAGGGCGATCTCCAGCTTCACGCGGGAATTTTTCAGGTAGACCGAAAGCGGGATGAGCGCGTAGCCCTCGATGCGCACTTTATTGTGCAGGCGCAGAATTTCGCGCTTGTGCATCAGAAGTCTGCGCGGGCGAACGGGGTCTTTGTTGAAGATGTTGCCCTTTTCATAGGGGCTGATGTGCATCTGCCGCACCCACAGTTCGCCGTCTTTGACGGCACACCACGCGTCTTTCAGGTTCAGCGTGCCGAGACGGACGGATTTGACCTCCGTGCCGAAAAGCTCGATGCCCGCTTCAAAACGCTCCTCGACGAAGTATTCATGAAACGCTTTCGGGTTTTTCGCTATGATTTTGACGCCTTTGTCCATCCGCTCACCGCCTTTCTCCCCTATTATATCACGCCTGTCAAGACGGATTTCGGCGAAACGGAAATTTTTTTACAATCCCGCGCAATTGCCCATTGCGCAACGGTGCAATGGAGAATATAATGAAAGAAAAACAGAAAGAAGGAATTTTATGTCCGCAAAAGCAAAATCCGCGCACAAAACGCGCAAAATCGTTCTCATCGTCCTTGCCGCGCTCGTCGGCTTTGTGCTTCTGGTGCTGCTCGGCGCGCGCGCCTATTTCCGTCTGCCGGTTCGGGAGTATTATTCCAATTCCGAAAAGGCGTTCAAAATCCCCGGCGTGAACGACGGCATGATTTTGCAGGGGCTTGCCTATGACGAAAGCAGCAAGTGGTTCTATGTGACGGGCTACCGCACCGACGGCGCGGCCTCGCAAGTCGGCATCGTCTCCGACGGCAAAGAGCTCAAGCGCGTAAACCTTGCCGATCCCGAAGGCGCGCCCTATTTGGGCCATGTCGGCGGCATCACCGTTACGGAAAAATTCGTCTATGTTGCCGATGAAAACGGCCTCATCGTTTACGCCGCCGAAGATTTCGCTTCCGTTAAAGATGGCGGAATCGTCTGCGCACTCGGCTATTTCTCCACCGTCACACAGGACGACAAGCTCGGTGTCGCCTTTGTCCACGCCGAGGGCGAGCGCATCTATGTGGGCGAATTCTACCGCGCGGGAAACTACGAAACGCTCGATACGCACAGATACACCACCGCCGCGGGCGATGAAAACACCGCGCTGATTCTGGAATATCGCCTCGATGAGACGGCCGAGTTTGGCATCGCCTCCGAAATCGAAGCAGCTTACAGCATTCCCTCGCTCGTGCAGGGAATGTGCTTCGACGAAGCGGGCCGTTTCTGCCTGTCCACCTCCTACGGCCCGGCGTTCTCCCATATCTATGTTTACGGCGAAGCGAAGCAGGAGGGCGAAATGACCGTCCTCGGGCAAACCGTGCCGCGCTATGTGCTCGATTCGTCGAATCTTGTGCTCGATATGAAAATCGCGCCGATGTCCGAAGAGATCGTGGTGCTTGACGGCAAGCTCTATGTGATGTGCGAATC
>CAZGOO010000237.1:0-1833 GCA_964527505.1 uncultured Oscillospiraceae bacterium
CCCAAGGGTCACAGCCATGCCATGGAAAATATCGGCGAGAGCGAGGTTGTTTTCTTCGCGGTCGTCGCAGAATGCTAAGGAGGAACCCCTGATGTTTGAACTGACTTTCCAATTTGAAAACGGCGAAGCGCCCGTATCCATCAGCGTTTCGCCCGAGGAAAACCTGCTCAGCGCCGCGCGGCGCGCCAATGTTGCCATCGACGCGCCCTGCTCGGGCAACGGCTCTTGCGGCAAGTGCCGCGTGAAGCTCGTTTCGGGCACGCTTGAGGGCTTGCAGACCTCCCACATTTCCGATGCGGAATTTGCAGACGGCTGGCGCCTGTCCTGCGAAAGCTACGCCCGCTCGGATGTGACCGTGCTCGTGCCGGACATCGCCTCGGCTTACCGCAGCCGCATGAAAACCGCCGACCTCTCTTCCGGCGAGGAAGTGAAAATTTTCGAAAGTCTGCTTGCGGGCATCCGCGAGGCGGGCATTTCGATGGAAAACCGCTTTGAAAGCGTCGAATTGCAGCTCGATGAGCCGACGCTCGACGACACCATGCCCGATAATGAGCGCCTTGAGCGCGCGCTTCAGGAAGCGACGGGCTGCGAAAAAATCGACCTGCCGTTTTACCCCCTGCGCCGCCTGCCGGAAGTGCTGCGCGAGGCAAATTTTGCCGTGCGCGTGACGGGCGAGCGCGGCGAAAACCGCTTCACGGTCTACGACGTTTTCCCGCAGACGGACACGACCCCGCTTTGCGGCGTGGGCATCGACATCGGTACGACCACCGTCTCGGCCGTCCTCTTTGACCTCAAGAGCGGAAAACTCTTGGCCAAGGCTTCCGGCGGCAACGGCCAGATTCGCTACGGCGCGGATGTCATTAACCGCATCATCGAGCAGGGCAAGCCCGGCGGCCGCAAAAAGTTGCAGGACGCCATCGTGAAAGAGACGCTTCTGCCGCTGCTTGCCGCCCTGTGCAAGGACGCGGGCGTGAAAACCGCGAACATTCTGCGCGCGTGCATCGCCAGCAACACCACGATGAACCATCTGCTCATCGGCGTAAACTCCGACCCCGTGCGCATGGAGCCCTACATTCCGGCATTTTTCCACTACAACGAGCTGCGCGCGCTCGATTTGGGCCTGCCGATGCACCCGAATGCGCACGTGCTGATCGCGCCGAACATCGGCTCCTACGTCGGCGGCGATATCACCGCCGGTACGTTTGCCGGAATGCTCTGGAACCGCGAAGAGCTTTCGCTCTTCATCGACCTCGGCACGAACGGCGAGCTGGTTTTCGGCAACCGCGATTTCCTTATGAGCTGCGCCTGCTCGGCAGGCCCCGCCTTTGAGGGCGGCGACATTTCCTGCGGTATGCGCGCGACCGACGGCGCGATTGAATCGTGCGTCATCGACAAAGACACGATGGAGCCGACTTTCGGCATCATCGGCGACGCGGGGCAAAAGCCCGTCGGCCTGTGCGGCAGCGGCATCATCGACACCATCGCCGAGCTCTTCGGCACGGGCATTATCAACGCCAAGGGGCTCTTCGTCCGCGAGGGTCGGCGCGTTCTGCGCGACCGCCACGGAAGCGGCCGCTTTGTGCTCGCGTTCCCCGAAGAATCCGCCACGGGGCGCGAAGTTTCGCTCAACGAAACGGATATCGACAATTTCATCCGCGCCAAGGGCGCGATCTACTCGGCAATCGACACCCTGCTCAGCACGATGGACATGGACGAATCGGTGCTCGAGGGCGTCTACGTCGCCGGCGGCATCGGCAGCGGCATCAATATGCGAAACGCCGTGCGCATCGGTATGTTCCCGAATGTGCCGCTGGAGCTCTTCCACTACATCGG
>CAZGOO010000238.1:0-1831 GCA_964527505.1 uncultured Oscillospiraceae bacterium
GAATCCTTTTGATTGACGAACAGGAATATACCAAATCGTTTGACTGGCGCATCTGGAAGCGGCTGTTTCCGTTTCTGAAAAAATATCGAAAAAATCTGATTTTTCTGGTGATTTTCAACGCGCTCTGCTCGCTCGTGGATGTGGCAATCCCGCTGTTTCAGCGCTACGCCATCGCAAATTTCGTGGAGCACAACACCCTCGACGGAATCTATGTTTTTGCGGGCGTTTACATCGTCTTTATCCTCATGCAGACGACTTTTATCACGATTTTTAACCGCCAGTCGATGGTCATCGACATGAACCTCGGGCGCGATTTGCGCGCGAAGCTCTATCACCATTTGCAGACGCTTTCCCTGTCTTTTTACAACGTCACGCCCGTCGGCTATCTTCTTAGCCGCGTGATGAACGACACCCAGCGCATTTCCGGCATGGTCGCGTGGAACTTTACGGACGTTTTGTGGTCGCTGTTCTATGTCGGCGGCGCGTTCGTTGTGATGCTCGCGATGAATTGGAAGCTCGCGCTCATCATTCTGCTCATCGTTCCGGCGATGGCGCTTCTGACCTACTATTTTCAAAACCGCATTTTGCACTACAACCGCAAGGTGCGAAAATTAGGCTCGCGCATTACGGGCGCCTTTAATGAGGGCATCACGGGCGCGAAAACCAGCAAAACCCTCGTTCTGGAGGGCAAAATGAGCGGCAGCTTCCGCAAGCTCACGGGCGATATGCAGCACGCGGGCGTGCGCGCGGCGAAGCTCAACGCGGTCTTTATCCCCTTGATTCTGCTTTCGAGCACTTTGGCCGTGGCGATCGTTTTGGTGCGCGGCGGCACGCTCGTGGCCGAGCAGGCGATGGAGCTTGCGACGCTTTCGGCCTTTTTGACCTACGCCGTCGGCATTTTCGACCCCATCGACACCGCCGCCTCGAACATCGCCGAGTTTATCTCCATGCAGGCGTCCATCGAGCGCGTGACCGACCTTATCGACAAAGAGCCGCAGGTGAAAGACACGCCAAAAGTGCTGGAAAAATACGGCGACTGCTTCCACCCCAAGCGCGAAAACTGGGAGCCCATCTACGGCGACATCGAATTTTGCGACGTGACCTTCCGCTACCCCGACGGCGGGGAGAATGTTCTGGAGCACTTCAGCCTGAAAATCCCGCGCGGCACGACCGTCGCGCTCGTCGGCGAAACGGGCGCGGGCAAATCGACCCTCGTGAACCTCGCCTGCCGCTTCTTTGAGCCGACGGAGGGCAAAATCCTCATCGACGGCACAGACTACCGCGAGCGCAGCCAGCTCTGGCTGCACAGCGCCATCGGCTATGTGCTGCAAAGCCCGCACCTCTTCTCCGGCACGGTGCGCGAGAACATCCGCTACGGTCGCCTCGACGCAAGCGATGAAGAGGTCGAAGCCGCCGCGCGCGCGGTCAGCGCCGATTCCGTCGCGGCAAAATTGGAAAAGGGCTGGGACACCGACGTCGGCGAGGGCGGCGACAAGCTCTCCACGGGCGAAAAGCAGCTCATCTCCTTTGCCCGCGCCGTTCTGGCCGACCCGCGGATTTTCGTTCTGGACGAGGCGACCAGCTCCATCGACACGCAGACCGAGCAGCTCATTCAAGACGCCATCGACCATCTTCTGCGCGAGCGGACGAGCTTCCTCATCGCCCACCGCCTTTCGACCATCCGCAAGGCAGACCTCATTCTGGTCGTGCGCGACGGCAAAATCGTCGAGCAGGGCACCCACAAAGAGCTTCTTCTGCGCCACGGCTACTATCACGAGCTTTATACCCGCCAGTTCGCCGAAGAATCCGGCGCGAAGATCCTCAACGGAAA
>CAZGOO010000239.1:0-1818 GCA_964527505.1 uncultured Oscillospiraceae bacterium
ATGTCCGGCGGCGAGTTCGACAGCGTCCTGCGCGCCGTCGGCGGCGTGGACAAGCTCATCGACTGGGAAAATAAAGACCCCGATGTGACGCTGCTGCGCTACATGGACGACGCGCGCGCGAAAGAAGACAAGCTCTTCGAGCGGCCGGAGCTGATGAAAACCCCCATCGTGCGAAACGGCCGCAAAGCGACCGTCGGCTACTGCCCCGAGGTCTGGGAGCAATGGGCGAAAGAGGGCTGAGCGCGATCGCCCTGCCGCAGGCGGTGCGCGACATTTTGCAGACCTTGCAGGGCGCGGGCTTCGCCGCCTACGCCGTCGGCGGCTGCGTGCGCGACAGCCTGCTCGGCCTCACGCCGCAGGACTGGGACATCTGCACCGCCGCCCGCCCCGAAGAGACGGCCGCCTGTTTTTCAGATCGCCGCGTGCTGCTCACCGGCGCGCGCTACGGCACGGTGACGCTTTTTCTCGGCGAAGAAGGCTTTGAAATTACCACCTTCCGCGCCGAAAGCGACTATCTCGACGCGCGCCACCCGAGCGGCGTGCGCTTTCTGGAGAGCTTGCAGGCTGACCTTGCGCGGCGCGACTTCACCGTCAACGCCATGGCGGCGGACGAAACGGGGCGCGTTGTAGACCCCTTTGGCGGGCAGGCCGACCTTGCGCGCGGGATTTTGCGCTGCGTCGGCGCGCCGAGCGCGCGATTTTCCGAGGACGCGCTGCGCATTTTGCGCGCGCTGCGCTTTTCCGCGCGCTTTGACCTGCAAATCGAGGAAGAAACCGCCGAAGCGCTGCACGCGCAGCGTGAAAGGCTGGCGTTTGTCGCCCGCGAGCGGGTGCAAAAGGAGCTTTGCGGGCTTTTGTGCGCGAAAGCTGCGGGGCGCATTCTGCGCGAATTTCCCGATGTGCTCGGGCAAGTCCTGCCGGAACTCTTGCCCTGCGTGGGCTTTGACCAGAAAAATGCCCACCATCTTTACGATGTCTGGACGCACACGAGCCTTGCCGTGGATGCCGCGCCGCAGGAAAAAACCGTGCGTCTGGCGCTTTTGCTGCACGATTTGGCCAAGCCCGCGTGCTTCACTTTAGACGAGCAGGGGACGGGGCATTTTTACGGCCACGCGGCGCGCGGCGCGCAGACGGCGGCGCAAATTCTTTCGCGTCTGTGCTTCGACCGCGAGACGGTCACCCGTGTTTCGGCGCTGGTGGCGCACCACTCGGACGATTTGACAAGCCCGCGCGTTTTGCGGCGGCTGATTGCCGCGCTCGGCGAGGAGGATACGCAGAATCTTTTGCAGCTTTGCCGCGCCGACCGCATTGCCACGGGCACGCGCGCGCCCGAAAAAGTCGAGGAGGAATGCGCCGAATGGACGCGCGCCTTGCAGGGTGTGCTCACGCAAAAATTTGCGCGAAGCGCGCACGAATTGGCGCTCGGCGGGCGCGAACTGATGGCGCTCGGGCTGCGCGGCGCGCAGATCGGGCAGATGCAGAAACAAATGCTCGAAGCCGTGCTCGACGGCGCGCTGGAAAACACGCACGACGCGCTTTTGTGCTTCGTGCGCGCGCGGCTTGCGCAAAGCTGAGCAAAAAATTCGCCTGCGGCGGTTGACCCTGCCGCGCAAATGTGCTACAATGGACGCATCATCGCGAATCGAGGAACCGATATGACGGAGCTTGTTTCCCTGCAAAATGCGAAAGAACTGGACGATTTCGTCCTGCATCATGAATATTGTCACTTTATGCAAACCTCCCTCTGGGGGCGCGTGAAGCGCGACTGGGGATGGTACGGCATCGTGCGCCGCGACGCGAGCGGGAAAATCACCGGCT
>CAZGOO010000240.1:0-1801 GCA_964527505.1 uncultured Oscillospiraceae bacterium
CCCGCCGCTTAGCGGGCTTGTTCGCCGAGGGCCTGCAAGATGGCGGCGGTGGTGTACCACGAAGTTTCGTAGGTCAAAAACTGCGGGGTGTTCTCGTCCCAGAGAATCTGAAGCTGCGCGGGAAATTCGTCGTCCGCGTCGTAAAAGCGCAGATACACGGGAAAATCGTCCAAAAGCGGCAAAATCGCGGCAAAGTCGCCGTCTTTTTGCTCCCGCCCGCCGAGGCGCAGACAGGCTTCGCGCAAGCGGTCGATTTTTCCCGCAAAGGGCGCGCCCGCCGTTTCGCGCGAAACCTGCAATCGCCCCGTGAGCGTGCCGCTGCGGATGGCGTTGAGGCTTTCGTGCGCGGTAAAGCGCCCGCAAAGCGTGGGTCTGTTCGGCAGATGCGAGAGGTAGTCGTAGACGGTCATGCCGAGAAGCACATCCGCCGCGCTTCCGTCCGCGCGGAAAATTTCGCCGCTTTCCGGGTCGATTTGAAGCTGCTCGCCGAAAAATCGCGGCGCTTTCGCATCCTTGGCAAGGCCGTGGGAGACGAAATAGTCCCGCGCGGCGGCAAGCATTTTGTCGTAATTTCCGCTCATTTTTTCTTTCCTCCGCGAAGATAGCGCTCCGCTGCGGCAAGCTGCGCGGCGGTGGGTTTGGGCGGTGCGGCCTTTTTCGCCGACTTCTGCACAGGTTTTTGCGCGGGTTTGGTACGCTTTTGCGCGGGTTTCGCGTTTTTCTGCGGGCGCTTCGTCTCCGTGGGCGCGTTTGCGGCTTTTTCACCCGCGCGTGGGCGGATGAGGCACTTCGGCCCCGTGCCGATAAGGTCGGTACGCCCCGCTTTTTCCAGCGCCTCGCGCACGAGGGCATAGTTTTTCGGGTCGCGGAACTGAATGAGCGCCCGCTGCATCGCCTTTTCGTGCGCGTCGCGCGGCACATAGACCGGCTGCATCGTGCGCGGGTCAACGCCCGTGTAGAACATCACGGTCGAAAGCGTGGAGGGCGTGGGATAAAAATCCTGCACCTGCTCGGGGTTGTATCCGAGGTCGCGCACATATTCGGCCAGCTCCACCGCCTCGCGCAGAGACGAGCCCGGGTGCGAGCTCATTAAATACGGCACGAGGTACTGTTTTTTTCCGAGTTTTTCGTTGACGGTGGTGTATTTTCGGCAAAACGCCTGATACACGCGGTGCTCCGGCTTTCCCATGCAGCGCAAAACGCGGTCGGAAACGTGCTCGGGCGCAACCTTGAGCTGCCCGGAGACATGGTGCTCGGCAAGCTCGCGCAAAAAGGTCGAATCGGGGTCGGCCAAAAGATAGTCAAAGCGGATGCCGCTGCGGATAAACACTTTTTTCACCTTTGGCAGCGCGCGCAGCTCGCGCAAAAGCGCCACATAGTCCGCGTGGTCGGCGCGCAGATTCGGGCACGGGCGCGGAAAGAGGCACTGCCTGTCGGGGCAGACGCCTTTGTCCGTCTGCTTTGCGCAGGCGGGATGGCGGAAATTCGCCGTCGGGCCGCCCACGTCGTGGATATAGCCCTTAAAATCGGGATGCTGCGTCATTGTTTCCGCTTCGGCCAGAAGCGATTCGTGGCTGCGCGTCTGCACGATGCGTCCCTGATGGAAGGTCAGCGCGCAAAAGGCGCAGCCGCCGAAGCAGCCGCGATTCGACACGAGGCTAAACTGCACCTCGCTCAGCGCCGGAACGGGCGCGCGGTAGCTCGGGTGCCACGCGTTTTCGTAGGGCAAATCGTAAATGTCGTCCATTTCCTGCGTGGAGAGCGGATACTGCGGCGGATTTTGCACCACAAACTCCCTGCC
>CAZGOO010000241.1:0-1774 GCA_964527505.1 uncultured Oscillospiraceae bacterium
CTGCGCGGCGACCGCAGCCACTTCGTGCTCGACCCCATCCCCAATCTCTACTTCACCCGCGACCCCTTTGCCTCCATCGGAAACGGCGTGTCGCTGCATCGGATGTACTCCGTCACGCGCAACCGCGAGACGCTCTATGGCGAATACATCCTGCGCTACCACCCCGACTACGCGGGCAAGGTGCCGTTCTACTACACGCCCGAAGAGCCTTTCTCGCTCGAAGGCGGCGACATTCTCAACCTCAGCGCCGATACCATCGCCGTGGGCATCTCCCAGCGCACCATGCCCGAGGCGGTCGAGCGTCTGGCGGGCAAGATTTTCCGCGACGAAAACGCGACCATTCGCCGCGTTTTGGCGGTGGATATCCCCGCGCACCGCGCGTTCATGCACCTCGACACCGTGCTCACGCAGATCGACGCCGACAAATTCCTCATCCACCCGTCCATCATGGATCAGCTTCGCCTCTACGAGCTGACCCCCGCTGCAAAGGGCGGCGTTCACGCCGCTGCGCTGGATGTGTCCCTCGAGCGCGCCCTCGGCTCGGCCGTCGGCTGCGGCACGGCGAAACTCCTGCGCTGCGGCGGCGGCGACCAGATCGCGGCGCAGCGCGAGCAGTGGAACGACGGCTCGAACACGCTTTGCGTCCGCCCCGGCACGGTTGTCGTCTACGAGCGCAACTATGTGACAAACGAATTGCTCGACCGCGAGAACATCCATGTTCTGCCCATTCCGAGCGGCGAGCTCTCCCGCGGCCGCGGCGGCCCGCGCTGCATGAGTATGCCCTTGGAGCGCGCCTGATTTTTGAAAAACGCACCGCCTCGCTTCGTGGTTTTCGCAAAGCGGGGCGGTGCTTCTTATTTCTCATAGAGCAGGCCGTTCGGCTCATAGCCCTGCGGGCGGTAAGTCACCGAGCCGATGCGCGGGCCGGAGATGCCGTATTTCGCGCTGTAGCCGAAAAGGTCGATGTACTTTGCCAAATCGTCGCGCTCGGCTTGCATCGCGCGCATCACTTCGACCGTCGCGCGCACATCGTCGATGGCGCGGTGCGAATTTTTCACGCGGTCGGAAAGGCCGTAGGCTTCGATGGCGCTTTCCAAGCGGTGCGGATAGGCGCGGCGGTCGCGGTAGACCGTCAGAAGGTCGAGCTTCGGCAGACCGCGTAAAAGGCGCGCGTCGCCGTGTTTGGCCAGAAATTCGTAGAGAAAAAGCAGGTCAAACTGCGCGTTGTAGGCCACAAGCATCGTCTGCGGGCGGAAAAAACCGGCAAGAAGCGCCGCAAAGCGCGCTTTGGAAATGCCCTCTTCGCGGAGCAGTTCGTCCGTAATTCCGGTCAGCTCCGTAATGCGCGGCGAAAGCGCGCGCCCGGCGGACAGGGCGATGAATTCGTCCGCTTCGTCCGCGACGGCAAAATCGCCGCCCGGCGTTTGGCTCAGGCGCACGGCGGCAAACTCGATGATTTCGTCGCCGGAAAAGCTCAGCCCGCTCGTTTCGGTATCGAACACGACAATATCGCGGCAGAGCGCGGAAAAAGAAGAAAACATGAAAATCCCTCCCGCACCATTATATCATCGACGGAAACACTTGACAAGTGTGCATTTTTGCGCTATACTGACTTTAACCGCATACAGAACCTTCTTCGGGGAGTCGGATGCTTCCGGCTGAGATTGGGCGACAGACGCCCTGACCCGCGAACCTGACACGGCTCATACCGTCGTAGGGAAAGAAAGACACTTCCGCTTGCTTTCCGAGAACGGTCTGCACGCGGAATTTTTTT
>CAZGOO010000242.1:0-1762 GCA_964527505.1 uncultured Oscillospiraceae bacterium
TGCGCGGCGCGGGGCGGCCGATGGTGCCGATGTTCGTGATGCTCGGCGTGTGGTGCGTGCTGCGCGTGAGCTATTTGACGGTCATGCTGCGCTATTTCCACGAGCAGTGGGTCATTTTCTCGGCTTATCCGCTCACATGGACGATCAGCTCGATCATTTTCCTGATTTTCTTCCTCGCTTCGGACTGGCTGCACGCTTTCGACCGCGCGGAAGAGCGGCGCCTGCGCAGGCAGCAGCGCGTATAGGAACGACAACGGTCTTTACGGATATAGGAAAGGAGTGCTTATGAAAAAAGGCTGGACGGACGATAAAATCGTCAAAAGCGGCATCGTCGCCGCGTGCGTAATTATCGGCTGCTCGATTTTCTGGATGATCGCGTCAAACTTGAAAGGCGCGTTCGGCGTTGTGAAAGACTTCTTCGGCATCCTTGCGCCGATTTTGATTGGCGGCGTGTTTGCCTATCTTCTCAGCCCGATTGAAAAATTTCTCCGCGTGCGGCTGACCGCGCTCTTTTCTCGAAAGAAGGAGGGCAGCCGCCGCGCCGCGTCGCTTGCGCGCGCTGCGTCCGTGACGCTTTCGACGCTTCTGCTGCTGGCGTGCCTGTACGCCGTCGTGGCGATGATCGTGCCGAGCCTGCTTTCGAGCCTTGAGGCGCTTTTAAGCCCCGAGCAACTGGAAATTTACTACAACACCGTTGACGGCTGGATTTCCACGCGCTTTCAGGGCACGCCGATTGAAACATGGTTCGATACGAATTTCGACGGCTTTATGACCTTCCTTGTCGATACGATTCGGAAAATCGACTTCGGCGCGCTCTTTTCCGGCCTGACGGGTTCGGTTTACAGCGTGATTTCCGCCTTGGCGGATTTCCTCATCGGCCTTGTCGCGACGGTGTATCTGCTGATCTACCGCGAGCACCTTTGCGCGCAGACGAAAAAATTCTGCGTGGCGGTGTTCAAGCCGAAAACCGCCGACCGTCTCTTTTCCCTCGCGCGGCGGACGAATAAAATTTTCGGGCACTATGTGATGGGCACCGTCATCGATATGCTCTTTGTGATGATTGTGACCTATGTGGCGATGCTGATTATGAAAATGCCCTACGCGCCGCTCATTTCCGTCATCATCGGCGTAACGAACATCATCCCGTTTTTCGGGCCGTTCCTCGGCTGGATTCCCTCGGCGCTGCTGCTTTTAGTGGACAACCCGTGGAACGCGCTGTATTTCTCCATCTTCATCCTTGTCTTGCAGCAGGTTGAGGGCAACATCATCCACAACCGCATCATGGGCGACCGACTGGGACTGTCGGATCTGTGGGTGCTCTTTGCGATTCTGCTCTTTGGCGGCGTGTTCGGCTTTGCGGGGCTTCTGCTGGGCGTTCCGGTGTTCGCGGTGATTTACGAGCTGATCTCCGACGCGCTCAACCGCCGTCTGGAAAAGCGCCGCTACCCGACCGTCACGGACGATTATTTTGCCATCCAATCCGTCTCCGACCTTGCCCCGACGGAGCCTGAGTCGGAAAGCGAAGAATAAAATCAAAACAGCAAAAATCCCGCGCCCGATTGCCTCGGGCGCGGGATTTCTTTCGCTTCTCAGGTGTTTGCGGGGTTGGTCGCGCGCAGGGTGACGTCGTGATAGCCGCCTTCGACGATGCTCGTGGGCGACACGCGCGTCAGGCGGGCGTTTTTCTGCAAATCGGGAATGTTTGTTACGCCGCAGTTGCACATGGTGGACTTGACCTTGTAGAGGCTGCGGGCCACGTTGT
>CAZGOO010000243.1:0-1754 GCA_964527505.1 uncultured Oscillospiraceae bacterium
AGACTTCCTACATCTCCCAGTCGATGACCTACGACTACAACACCGGCAACTACTACTGGGCTTACGTCTCCTCGACCGGCGACGCGATGCTCTACCTCGTTGACGTGGACTGCGGCGGCGTGACCCCGCTCGGCTCCATCACCTCCACGCAGGTCACGGTCGGCGCGCTCTTTGTTCCCTCCGACAAGCAGCCCGAAACTCCCGCCACGCTGAAGCCGACCGGCATTTGCATCGAGGAGCGTCAGGCGGTCGTCGCGGGCGAAACGCTCGAGCTTCAGGCTACCGTCCTGCCCGTCTCCACCGCAAAGGTCGAAGCGAACATCAAGTGGACTTCCTCCGATGAGAGCATCGCGACCGTTGACCAAAACGGCGTTGTCACCGCGAAGAAAGCGGGTACTGTGGAAATCACCGCCACGGTCGGAGGCTACGAAGCCACCTGCACCCTCACCGTTCTGAAAGAAGCCCGCCGCTTCTATGCCTACGACGAAACGAACCGTCAGTGGATCAGCTTCGCGCAGGACAATACCGAAGACGTGCGCGTCGAGCGCGCCGATACCGACGACGAAGCGATGATCGCCGCCTCCGTCTACACGAAAGACGGCAAGCTCTTTGCCTACGACGAAAACGGCGTGTTCTATCAAATCGACCCCGAAACCTTCGAGCGCACCGAGCTCGGCGCGGGCGTGAGCGAGATGGAATACTGGATCTACGATTCGTTCTTCGATGAGTATCTCGAAGCGCCGCTCTTCCCCGTGGATCTGGCCTATGACCTGTCGAATGACCGCGTTTACGGCGTGTTTGTCGCGTTCAACTACGACGCATGGGTCTATGAAGCCATCCTCGGCGAAATCGACCTCGAAAACGGCGAAGTTGACGTTCTGATGACCCTCACCGCGCTTCCGACCAACCTGACCGTCCGCGACGGCGTTGCCTCCTTCATCGACGGCTTCGACAACGGCGTTCTCTACAGCGCAGACCTGCGCGCGGAGAATCCGACCGCGCAGGGCAAGGTCATCATCTCCGACGGCAACTACTGGGGCGAATACAACGGCGGCCGCAGCCTCTATGAGGATATGCTCACCGGCACGCTCTATGTGATTCGCGACCTCGGCATGGACTCCACCCTCTACACCATCACGCTCGGTGACGCGGATATCCGGCTCGTCGGCACTGTCGGCACGGAGGGCATCGCAGTCAACAGCCTCTTCCTCAAGTAAACGCATTCATCCTGCGCATATCTCCTTTTCAAACGAAGCGCCGCTGCCTTGTGCAGCGGTGCTTTGTATTGCGCGATTTTTTTCGATTCATGCCTTGTTTTTCCGAGAAAAAAATGATATGATAAAGAAAGGATACGAAAGGAGAATTTCGGCGGTTATGGACAATCAGAATGTATGCAATTACTGCGGAAATATATACGACGCAAGCCTCGAGCGCTGCCCGCTGTGCGGCAGCTCGTCGGCAAAAAAAGACGCAAAATCGGACAAGCAGAAAAAGCAGACGCACGCGGCAAGGCCGCGCGGCGCTTTTGAAGCGCCCGAGCCGGAGAAAAAGCCGCGCCGCGCGCCGAGCGCGCAGCCCAAGCAGAAGAAAGAGGGCGGCTCCGAGCGGCTGCTGAAATGGTCGGTCGTCTGCCTTGCGGCGGCGGTGCTCATTGTCGGCTACACCATCGGCGATTTCATCGGCTGGTGGCCGGGACTGGAAGACCTCGTTGACCGTACCCCCGAGACGACCCTCTCCGGCGCGCAGAGCGGCGA
>CAZGOO010000244.1:0-1746 GCA_964527505.1 uncultured Oscillospiraceae bacterium
CGAGCGCGTAGTAATAGTAACCCGTATCGGTCGGGCGCAACGCGGCGGCGATGCTCGTCAGGCCGGGGTTGGAGATCGGGCCTGCGGGCAGGCCGTCGTATTTGTAGGTGTTGTAGGGGCTGTCCACTTCCAGATCTTCCAAAGTGAGCGCGCGGTTGACGCCGCCGAGAGCGTAAACGACCGTTGCGTCGATTTGCAGCTTCGGGAAATCTGCGGGGCGGGTCAGGCGGTTGTAGATGACGGAGGCGATTTTGCCGCTTTCCGTCGCGCCGGCCGTCTCTTTTTCAATCATGGAGGCGACGGTGATGAGCTCATAGACGGTGAATTTGTGCGCCTCGATGTATTCGGCGCTGTAACCGCGCGAAGAGAGCTTGGAGGCGAGGGTGTCGTTGAGCTTTTCAAGCTGCTTCTGGGCGTTGTCGCCGAACTTTTTGCGGAAGTTGACCAGAAATTTCGAGAGGACGCGCGTGGCGCTGTCGCGCTCGTAGAAGTCGTAGGTATCGGGGAAGAGGAAGCCCTCGAGGCGGTTGGCAGAGCCGTAGGGAATGCCCTCAAGGAACCAGTAGTTAAATTCGTGCTCCGCAGCGGCCTTTTCCAGATCTTCCACGCTGCAAACGCCCTTGTCCTCTAAAAGTCGGAAAATCTGCGCGCAGGAGTAGCCTTCGGGGATGGCGACGCGGACGGTGTCGCGGTTGGCGCTGGTTTCGCGCATTCCGCTGACAAGCGCGTGGTAGTCGTAGTTATAGCTGAGCGTGTAGGTGCCGGGGTGCATCTTTTCCGCCGAGTCGGTAAAGGAGCAGTAGAGGCGGAAGAGCCACGGATACTTGATAAAGCCCTGCTCGGCCAGTTTTTCCGAAATCGTCTCGACGGTGTCGGTTTCGGTGATGGTGATCGACACCATTTCGTCCGAACGGCCGAAGGCCAGCAGGTCTTTGGCGCACTCCCAGCCGCCGTAGCCGAGGCCGACGGCAATCAGGCCGATAATCACAACATAAAGCGCCACTTTCACAAACAGCGGCATCACGCGGCGCTTGCGCGCGCGCTTCGGTGCGGGAAGCTCGCGCATCGACTCTTCCTCACTTTCTTCTTCCGGCTCCGCCTCGGCGCAGTCGGCATGGTAGGTGCCGTATTCGGCAAAGGCGTCGCCGAAATCGGGCATAAAATCCTGCGAAGCGTCCGCAGACGGCTGCGGCGGCGCCGCAGGGGCGGTTTGCTCGGGCGAATCCATGTTCAGCTCCCGACGAAGCTGACGAATCAGCTCGTCGTCGCCGATGGGTTCGTGGCGTTTCGTGTTTTCGTTCATCGGAAACCTCCTGTGTATACGATGCTCTCGCGCACCTGTTTCGCCGCTTCGTCGCCGCGAAGCAGTTGCAAAAGCGTCAGCGCGAAGTCAAAGGCGCTTCCCGCCGCGCGGGCGGTGATGATTTTCCCGCAGACGACGACGGGCGCATTGCAAACGGTCGCGCCGATGAGTTCTTCTTCCATCCCGGGATAGATTGTCGCGCGCGCGCCGCGCAGCAGTCCCATTCTTCCGAGAATGCCGGGCGCGGCGCAGATGGCGGCAAGATAGCCGCCCCGGTCATAGACCGCGCGCACGGCCGCAAGCGCTTCCGGGCACGACTCAATCGCCGCCACCCCACCGAGCCCGCCGGGCAAAATGAGCATTTCGGCGTCGTGAATGTCCGAAACTGCGCAGTCTGCCATCAATCGCATTCCCCGCGCGCCCTCGATGCACATCCCGCCGAT
>CAZGOO010000245.1:0-1722 GCA_964527505.1 uncultured Oscillospiraceae bacterium
GTATAATTGACGATGATTCCAAGCTCCAGAAGCGCCTGAACATCGCGCACCGCCGTCCCGAACACATCCACCTGAAGCAGCTTTTCGCAGCGCACGAGGCAGAGAATATCCGAAAGGGAAGCGTTGTAGTCGAAATTGACGCGTTGCAGGGCGGGCATACCGCCGAGCACGGAGATATCGGAAATGTTGTTATTGGTCGCGGTGAGGTACACGAGCGGAAGCGAGGCGCTCCACTGCGGCAGCGCGGCAATCGCGTTGTGGCTGATGTCGAGCTCCGTCAGCGCAGTCAGGTAGGCCAGCGCGGAAATGTCCTCAAGGGCGTTGTGCGCAAGCGAAAGAAGCTCGATTTTCGTGCAGGCGGCAAGCGGCGCGACGGAGGCGATTTCATTCGAGTTTGCGTTGAGATTTACCAGCTCCGTCATGGAGGACACGGCGGAAAGGTCGGAGATTTGGTTCGCGCTGAGATTGAGCACCTGCATTTTCGTGCAGCCGAAGAGCGGCGAGACGCTTTCAATCGCGTTTGACGAGACGTTCAGCTCCGTCAGCTCGGACATTTTCTCGAGCCCCGCGAGGGAATCGAGCGCATTGTGCGACAGATTGAGCGTTTGCAGCTTCGTGCACGCGCGCAGCGCCGTGACGGAGCGGATGCTGTTGTCCGACAAGTCGAGCGATTCAAGCGCGGTGAGTGCGCCGAGCGCGTCGATATTCGACAGGCCGCAGGCGCTCAGATTCAGGCTGCGAAGCGACACGAGCGTGCCGACGGTTTTTAGGCTGTCGCGGGAGATCAGCCCGCCGCTCAAATCCAGAGACTCCAGCAGCTTCAAAGACGCAAGGGGGCTTAAATCGCCGTTGCTTCTCGGAAGCGAAAGGGTGATGAGATTCGGGAAATAGCGCAGATCGTCATAAACTTTCACCGTGTCGGGCACATTCAGCTCCGTGATTTCCCAGAGCTCATCGGTGTAGATCGCGGTGGATTCGGACTTGTAAAGAAGCTCGCGGAGGTAGGCGTCGAAGGCTTTGTCGGCAAAAGTGACTTCTTCCACCACGCCGACGATTTCAAACTCCGCCTCGACCGGCGCACTGACAAGGCCGTTTTCGCCCACGGCGATGGCTTTGAGCGTCGTCGTGCCGGCGGGAAGCGTCACGCCGGAAGCAATCGGCCGCGCGGTGGAGGGGAACTGCGCATTGTCGGAATAATAGACGGCGGCGCCGTCTGCGGAGGCCGAAACGGTGAGATAGGAGTCGTAAGTGCCCGCTTCGGGCGAAAAGCGCGGCGCGGCGGGGCGCAGCGCGTCCATCTGCGCGCGCATGGAGGAATCTACGATGCCCTCGAGCATCAAAAGCGCGTCGTAGAGCTTATCCTGCGCCACATAGAGCTGCGACAGGCGCAGATAAAGCGCCTGAGAGGGGCGGACGCGAATCGCCGAAACAAGCGTGCGCTCGGCCTTGGTGTGGTTGTTCTGCGCGAGATACATTTCGCTCAGGCGCAGCGCGAAGGTTTCATTGTCGGGTTCTGCCGAGACGGCCGATTCATAGAGAGAGGATGCAAACCGGAAATTCCCTTTTTCGTAAAAATATTCCGCAAGCGCCGTTATGTTGTCCGCGGTCCAGAGAAAGCGGTAGCCCAGCGCAAAGAGAAGAAGAAGCGCCAAAAGAACGATTAAAATCGTCCGCAGGGTTCGCACCACACATCTCTCCTTTCTGTGATTATGTAACCCATTA
>CAZGOO010000246.1:0-1710 GCA_964527505.1 uncultured Oscillospiraceae bacterium
TTTTCATCCCCCCGGGGGGCTTGCGGGGGGTGGGACGGGGGCATATAATGGGCGAAGAAAGAGAGGGGACGTTTTATGAAAAAAACTCCCGCGAAAAAGCTTGTGTTCACTGCCGTGTGCGCCGCACTGTGTGTGGTTTTGCCGATGGCGTTCCACGCCTTTCCGAACGGCGGCAGCATTTTCCTGCCGATGCACATTCCCGTGCTCCTGTGCGGACTTGCCTGCGGGCCGCTCTGCGGCGGCATCTGCGGCCTGCTCGGGCCGGCGCTTTCGAGCCTTTTGACGGGAATGCCGATGCCGGCGTATCTGGCGCCGATGATGCTCGAGTGCTTCACCTACGGCCTGAGCGCGGGACTTCTGATGAACTATGTGCGCACGAAGTCCGCAACCGCCGACCTGTATTTGAGCCTTGTTTCCGCGATGCTGCTCGGCAGGGTCGTTGCGGGGCTGGCAAAGTCGCTGATTTTCGCGCCCGGCACGCCGCCGTTTCTGTGGGTCACGACCTCGCTGGTCACGGGAATTCCCGGAATCGCGTTGCAGCTTGTTTTGATGCCGCTTCTGATTTTCGCGTTGACGCGCGCAAAAGTTCTGCCCAACCGCTACCCGAAGGAGGAGACGCAATGAACAAACAGGATGTGATTTCGTTTTTCGACCGCCACGCCGCGCACTGGGACGCGGAGCTTGTGCGCAGTGACGAAATCATCGGAACGATTCTCGACAATGCCGAAGTGCTCGCGGGCGCGCGGGTGCTCGATGTGGCCTGCGGCACGGGGGTGCTTTTTCCCGACTATCTGGCGCGCAAGGTTGCCGATGTCACGGCCGTGGATATTTCGCCGGAAATGGTCAAGATCGCCGCGTCAAAATATCCCGATGCGCCCATTCGGGTGCTCTGCGGCGATGCGGAGTGCCTGCCCGGGCAGGAGCAATACGACTGCATCGTCATTTATAACGCCTTTCCGCATTTTCCCGACCCCGAGCGGCTGATCGCCGCGCTTTGCGCGCACCTCAAAGACGGCGGCACCTTGACCGTGGCGCATGGGATGAGCCGCCGCGCGCTCGACCGTCACCATGAGGGCGCCGCTTCGCGCGTCTCCGTCGGGCTGATGCACGAGGACGCCCTTGCAGCTCTCTTTGAAAAATATCTGACCGTAACCGTCAAAATTTCCGATGAGGCCATGTATCAGGTCGTCGGAAAAAAGGACGCGCAGCGTTCCGCTTTTTGAAACGCTGCGGCGTTTTGCCCCCGCTTTTCCCGAGAACGGCGCAAAACATGGCGAAATCCGCTTGCAATGTGCGCGCGTTTCTGCTAAAATGGGCGCGGAGGGGGCGAAACGATTGATCGACGTGTGCAACGAGCGCGTAATGCGCGCGCTTCTGGCCGAATTCGGCTTTCATTTTTCCAAGGCCAAGGGGCAGAATTTCCTGACCGACCGCCGCGTGCCGCAGCGCATCGTGTATGAGGCGCAGATCGGCGAAAAATGCGGCGCGGTGGAGATCGGCCCGGGCTTCGGCCCTCTGACGCAGGAGCTCTGCCGCCGCGCGGGCAAGGTGGTCGCCATCGAGCTCGACACCACGCTCAAGCCCGTTCTGGCGCGCACGGTCGGCGAGTTTGCCAATTTGGAGCTGATTTTCGCCGATGCGATGCAGCTTGACCTTGCCGCGCTTGTGCGGGAGAAATTTGCGGGGCTGCGCCCCGTCGCCTGCGCGAAT
>CAZGOO010000247.1:0-1709 GCA_964527505.1 uncultured Oscillospiraceae bacterium
AGCGCCAGATAGCCGCGCTGCTTCTCGGCATCCGGCTCGGAGACGATGCGCGTGTCGTGGTAGAAGCCGTTGACCGCAACGGCCAGCTCATACGCATAGGCCGCCACGAGGTTCGGCGCGGAGTCGCGATAGGCGGGAAGGAGCCGATCGGGCATCTGCGCAAGCAGAAGTTGCAGCGCCTTGGCGCTTTCCGACGCGGCGGGGGCGATTTCCTCGGCCTCAATTCCCGCGCAGCGGGCGAGAATCGATTTAATGCGCACGATGGTGTAAAGAAGATACGGGCCGGTGTTGCCCTCAAAGGCGGCGAAGCGCTCGAGGTCGAAAATATAGTCCTTGGTGGCAAGGTTTGACAAGTCGCCGTATTTGATGGCGGCCACGGCGATGGTCTTTGCCGTGCGCTCGACCTCGGATTCATCGAGCGTGCCGTTGTCGCGAATTTTCTGCGCGATATAGGCGGTGGTGTCCTCAATGAGCGTTTGCAGGCGCATCACGCCGCCGTCGCGGGTCTTAAAGGGCTTGCCGTCCTTGCCGTTCATCGTGCCGAAGCCGATGTATTCCAGCTCGGTCGCCTCGGGAACGAGGCCGCACTTGTGCGCCGCGCGGAACACCTGCTCGAAGTGCAGGCTCTGGCGCTTGTCGGCAAGATAGAGAATTTTATCGGGCGCGAAGTCGCGCACGCGCTGCACGATGGTCGCAAGGTCGGTCGTGGCATAGAGCGTCGCGCCGTCGGACTTGACCACAAGGCAGGGCGGCACTTCCTTTTTATCGTCCGGACGGGCCACTTCAATGACCTGCGCGCCCTCGCTCTCGACGAGATAGCCGCCCGCGCGCAGCCGCTCGAGCATCGGGGCAATGTCCGGCTCGGCGTCGCTTTCGCCCATCCAGACATCGAAATGCACATCCAGCGCTTCGTAATTGCGCTTCAAATCCTCCACGGAGACGCGCAGAATGACATTTTTCCAGAAATCGTAAATTCCACGCGTGTGCTTTTGCAAGGCGACTGTCATCGCGTGCGCCTGCGCGGCAAACTCCGCATCGACCTTCGAGCGGGCGCTTGCGGCGGGGTAAATTTTCTCCAGCTCGCCGACGGTCAGGGGGCATTCGGGATAGTCCCCCGCGTAGTCGGGGTCGAAATAGGGCAGATTCGGCTGCTCCTCGCGAAGCTGCGCCAAAACCAGACCCATTTGCAGACCCCAGTCGCCCAGATGCACGTCGCCCGTCACCTCGTCGCCGAAGTAGCGGTAGATGCGCTTGACGCTCTCGCCGATGACCGCCGAGCGCAGATGGCCGATGTGCAGGGGCTTGGCCACGTTCGGCCCGCCGTAGTCCATCACCACGCGCCGACCGGAGGGCGCGCCCGCCACGCCGAGGTGCGCGCAGGCGCGCAGTTCATTCAAATACTGCGCCAGATATTCCTCGCGCAGTCGCAGATTCAAAAAGCCGGGCGCGACCGCCTCGACGGAGGAAAAATAGTCGCTGCTTTGAAGCTGCGCGGCAACTTCGGAAGCAATCGCCACGGGCGCTTTGTGCGCGAGCTTTGCCGCGGGCATCGCGCCGTTGCACTGAAATTCGCACAGGTCGGGACGGTTCGACACGACCACGCGCGCCTGCGATGCGTCGTAACCTGCGGCAATAAACGCGGCTTTGACCGCCGCGGAGAGTTGATCGATCAGCTTTTCCATCAAAAAGGCTCCTTTTGCTCGATAATC
>CAZGOO010000248.1:0-1698 GCA_964527505.1 uncultured Oscillospiraceae bacterium
GGGTCAAAATTCGGGTTTTTCCCATTTCGGGCGCGGGTTTTCGCGCAGACGGCGAAAAAAGTCCCGCAAAAGCGCCTGTGCTTCGTCTTCCAGCACGCCGCCGGTACACAGCGGGCGGTGGTTGTACGGCATGGCAAACAAATTTGTCAAACTGCCGCAGGAGCCCGCTTTCGCATCAGGCGCGCCGTAGACCACGCGCGCAATGCGCGCATTGATGATGGCTCCGGCGCACATCGGGCAGGGCTCGAGCGTGACATAGAGCGTGCAGCGCCAGAGCCGCCAGCCGCCGAGCGTGCGGCAGGCTTCGTCGATGGCCTCCAATTCCGCGTGCGACAGGGCGTTTTTCGAGCCTTCGCGGCGGTTTCGCCCGCGGCCGACGATGCGGTCGCCGTCTACAATCACGCAGCCGACGGGCACCTCCCCCTCGTCAAACGCCTCGCGCGCCAGCGCCAGCGCCTCCTGCATAAAATCTTCTTCGCGCATCCAACCGCCTCCTCCTGCCGCTATCATAGCCGATTTTTGCGCCTGCGTCAACTCCCCGGCGCTGAGAATCGCCGACAAAAGCAGCGCCGCGTCCTCCTGCGCGATTTGAAATTTCTCCGCCTGCTTCTGTGCTTCGTCGCGCAAAAGTGCGCCGTCCTGCGCCGCAGGCTCGCCGCGCAGCAGAAAATCCGTGGAAACGCCGAACAATTCCGCCATTTGCAGGAGCATCGCGCTTGGCGGCACGCGGCGTCCCTGCTCGTACATCCCGACGGCGCTCGCGCTCACGCGCAGTGTTTTCGCCAGCGCCCGCTGGGAGAGCCCCGCGCGGCGGCGCAGCAGGGCGATTCGTGCTCCGAGCATAGTCTCATCTCCCTCCGCACCCAAAATACCACGCCGGTGCTGCGAATTATGGTATTATTTGTCGAATGAAAAAAAGTGCTTGACAAGCCGCGCCGCAGGGAGTACACTGACTGTGCGGAAACGGAAAAAATCGGAAAATGCAGCCGTCGAAACAGAGAGAACGGGGGGATTTCGCGAAAAAACGCGTCGAAACCTCTGCGGCGAGTACACCGTGGGAGGTGAATCCGAAATGAGACATACACGAAGCGTGCCCCGATGAAGCTCGAAGAGCTCTCCGAAGGATATCTTGCCGCTGCCGAGGCGCTGCGGCGGGAGCTGCGCAGCCTGCGCGCGTCGATTCGAAGTTGCAAAGACCCCGAACGGCGCAGCCTTCTGCGCAGTCGGGTTGCCGCACAGGCGGCGGTGCTCACGCAGGTACTTGTGCTTGCGGAGCTGACCGCACATTATTATGAAAGGGGATTTTACCGCGATGAAAGATATACCCTTTGAATACGCCGACCTCCGATTGCCGCGCGAGACGCAGATTCGCAGGATGCAAAGCGTCATCGAGCGCGAGCTGACCGAGTGCCAGCGCGAGATTCTGATGCAGGTCTATTTCGGCGGGAAAACGCAGGCGCAGGTCGCCCGCGAACGCGGCGTGAGCCGCGCGGCGGTCTGCCGCACCCTTGCCCGCGCGCGGGCGCGCGTCTGCCGGTTTTTGCGCTACTGACCTTTTTGACCTCTGCCGTGCCGCGCACGGCAAATTTTTTTTGCGGCGGCTATGGCGCGGCGCCGCGCCGCCCCCTACACGGTGCGCAGCGTTAAGGCCCCCTTGTGCAAAGGGGGCTGTCAGCGAAGCTGACTGGGGGATTGCCT
>CAZGOO010000249.1:0-1695 GCA_964527505.1 uncultured Oscillospiraceae bacterium
GCCGATGTGCTGCGTGATGCCGCCGGCCTCGCCCGAGGCGACGTTGGTCTTGCGAACCGCATCAAGAAGGCTCGTCTTGCCATGGTCAACGTGACCCATCACGACCACGACGGGGCTGCGCGGCAGAAGCTCCTCGGTGGAGTCAACATGGTCGTCGATGAGGCGCTCTTCAATCGTGACGGTGATTTCGCGCTCGACGCGGCAGCCGAGCTCGGTCGCGACAAATTCGGCGGTGTCGAAGTCGATGGTCTGGTTGATGGTGGCCATCACGCCGTTTTTAATGAGCACTTTAATGAGCTCCGTGGCGGTTTTCTTCATGCGCGAGGCAAGCTCGCTGACGGTGATCTCCTCGGGGATCTTCACGGTCAGGGGCGTCTTTTTAATGACCTCAAGGCGCAGCCGACGCATCTTTTCCTGCTCTTCGTTGCGGCGCTTGTTGCCCTGCACGGGTTTTTTGTTCTTATTTTTGTTGCCGGAGATTTTCTGCTTGCCGCCGGAGTAGTTCTGCTCGCGCTCGCTCACGAGGGAATCGACGCGGTCGTCGAAGCGGTCGGCATTGACCGTGACGGCCTTGGTATCGACCACGCGGCGCTCGCGCTTGCGCTCGGGCTGCGGCTGCGCTGGCTGTTGGGGCTGTTGCTGCTGCGGCTGAGACGGCTGCGCCTGCGCGGGCTTTTTGGCCTCGGACGCGGGCTGCTGCGGCTTGCTGCCCTCGCTCTTGCCCTCGCTCTTGCGCTCGGGCTGGGGCTTCTTCGCGCCCTGCTCGGAGCGGCGGGGCTCGGGTTTTTTGGCCTCGGGCGCCGCCTTGGGCTTCTTCGCCGCCGCCTGCGCTTCGAGCGCCTCGGCGACCGACGCGACCTGACGGGCGCGCGTGACCGAATCGAACACGGCATTGAGCTCCTCATCCGTCAGCACCTTGGTATTGCTGCGGGGCTTTTCAAAATACTTGCCCAGAATTTCGGCAACTTCGCGGGTTTCGATGCCGAGGTCTGCGGCGACTTCCTTCAAACGATATTTCACAAGACTCATAAAGCCACCTCCATATTACTTCTTGCCGTGGCGCACGTTGTAGCGGTGCGCTTTTTCCTCCGCACGGCGCTGCTCGACGCGGCGCACGCGCTCGGAAAGATCCTCATTGAGCGCTTCGTAGCGCTCCTGCTGCGGCAGGGTTTTGACGATTGCCTGCGCAAGGCGCACATCCGTCACCGCGGCGATGGCGCAGCTTGAAACGCCGAGCGCGTCGCCGAGGGAATCTTTGTCCACCTCGAGCGTCACGAGCGGCTGCGCCGTACCGGCCACGAAGCTCTTTGCCCGCCGTACGGTGTGCGGCGAAGCGTCCGCCGCCAGAATCACCAGCCTTGCGCGCCCTGCGCGCGTGACCGAGCCGACCGTCTCCTCGCCGTAGACGAGGTTGCCGCCTTTTCTTGAAATGCTGAGAAGTCCCAGCGTTTTATTCTGCTCCATAGGATGCCTCCATTTCCGCCGTGAGTCGGGCGTAGACCTCTTCGGGAATCTGCGCATCGAGCGCGCGGGCGAGCGCTTTGGCGCGAACGGCTTTTTTCAGGCACTCGGGGTTCGGGCACACATACGCCCCGCGCCCGGGCGATTTCCCGCCGCAATCGAGGCTGACCGCCCCCTCGGGCGAGCGCACCACGCGCAGAAGCTCGCGCTTGGGCTTCATCTCGCGGCAGCCGA
>CAZGOO010000250.1:0-1692 GCA_964527505.1 uncultured Oscillospiraceae bacterium
TAGGCGGCAATGTGATTTTACGCCCACTTCGTGGGCTACACCTCATCAGTCTGCTGCGCAGACAGCTTCCCCTCAAGGGGAAGCCTCGGTGCGGTGCGCACTAAAAAGCCTTCCCCTTGAGGGGAAGGTGGCCGAGCGGCAGCGAGGTCGGATGAGGTGTATTTCAAATAACGCTCGCTGCGCGAGCTACACCTCATCAGTCTGCTTCGCAGACAGCTTCCCCTCAAGGGGAAGCCTTACATCCCCACTCAAAATCTTTCCCAACGGAGGAATGACATGGCTGCAAAAGGAGATCTTACGATTTTTTACGACGAGAAGGAGTCGCTTCTGCGCATCGTGCGCGAGAGCAAGCACCTTGCCGACCTGCCCGTCGATCGCGAAATGATGCAGCGCGGAGAGGATATTGCCGCGCTTTGCGCCGCCGTTTCCGCAGTTCCGAAGCGCCCTGCGCAGGAATCTGCGGATTTTGTGCTCAACCACTCGATGTACAGCGTGGATTTCGTGACGCTGCCGAGCGTGAAGCGCTCGCAGCAGGCCGACCTCTTCCGCACGGAGCTGAAAAATTCCTACCATAATTTCGACGAGCTCGAATTCCTCAAAACCGAAATCCACACGGGCAAAAATACCGTCACTTATTGCGTCCACGCCGTGCAGCGCAGGCTCCTGAGCGAGCTGAAAGCGGAATTCGGCAAGCTCAATATCAACATCGTCCGCTTTTTGCCCTACGGCACCGCGATTGTGTGCGGCGCGGCGCTCGAAAACGCCGCCGTGCGCAAGCAGCCCTGCCTTGTGCTCGATATCGGCGCGGGCGCGTCCTACATCGCCGCCTACGGCAAAGAGACGCTGCTCGGCGGGCTGGAAATTCCTTTCGGCATCGAGGCGCTCAGCGACAACCGCGTGGTTTCCGAGCGTGCGCTCTGCCGCGCGGACGCCGCGCAGCTTCTGGTTATCAACGCGCGCGAGCGCGCCAAGTCCACGAAGCTCACCATGGCCATCAACATCGAAGAAGAGGGCATCGACGACGATGTGGAGGACGACGAGCTCACCCCCGAAGAGGTCGCGCAGCTTTCCAAGCAGCCGCCGCTGCCGAAAATGACCGCCGAGGGCTCGGTGGAGGCGGGCGCGGACTTCTACAACGACGAGGACGACGACGAGGACGGCCCCACCAAAACCGTCAGCGTCAAAACTTACAGCCGCAGCGCCGTGCGCGTATTGCCCAAATTCATGCGCCGCCCCACCCCCGAGGGCGAGGAAAATTTCGTGATTGAAAACTTCCGCCTCTTTGAAAAGCGCGTGCTGCTGACACTGCGCCAGATGCGCGGCACGGAGTTTTTCCCCGAAACGCAGACCGTGTTCATCCGTCTGCCCAAGGGCTACGAATTTGTCACCGAGGCGCTCGCGCTGCAAAACCCGAAAGTCAAGTGGGTGCTTCTGCCCTGCCCGCAGGAGAAATCGCTCGCGCTGAGCGGCGCGAAAGACGTTTTCTCCGCGAAGCTGCCGGTCTATTAAGATGCTTATGAAACGAAAAGGTTTTTCTCTGGTCGAGGTGGTCATTTCCATCGCGCTCATCGTCATCCTCATCGGCATGACTTACAGCGCCATCACCATCTCCATGACCCAAACGAGCACGAACGAGCTCGAGCGCCTCGCCCTGCACGAAATTGAAAATTTGCGGGACGTGTTCCGCAACAA
>CAZGOO010000251.1:0-1691 GCA_964527505.1 uncultured Oscillospiraceae bacterium
GCAAAGGCCGTCGGGGTCGTGTTTTCAGAAATCGCGCGTTTGCAGGCGGCAGACCAGATCCGTCAAAAACTGCGCATTCGGGTAAGCGCGCAGCGCCTCGATGGCCCGCTCGGATTCCTCCCGAACGCGCGCGCGGCACGTATCCACGCCGTAAAGCCGAACGAAAGTGTTCTTTTTTTCGTCCGTGCCGACGGGCTTGCCGAGCTTTTTTTCGTCGCCCGTCACATCTAAAATGTCATCCTGAATCTGGAACGCCAGACCCATCGAAGCGGCGTAGGCCGCCGCAGCATTCTGCGCAGCTTCGTCGCCGTTTGCCGCGATCACGCCCAGAACGCACGCCGCTTCAAAGAGCGCGCCCGTCTTGCGCGACTGGATATCGAGCACTTCCCGCTCGGTGCACAGGCGGTTTTCCGCGTCGATGTCGAGAATCTGCCCGCCGACCATGCCGCGCTCGCCCGCGCAGCGGGCCAGAACGCGCACGGCTTTGGCAATTTGCGCTGCCGAAAGCGGCGCTTCGGTCAGCTCGAAAAACGCCGCCGGCTGCAACGCGTCGCCCGCCAAAACGGCCTTGGCCTCGCCAAACACGCGGTGGTTCGTCGGCTTGCCGCGACGAAAATCGTCGTTGTCCATGCAGGGCAAATCGTCGTGGATGAGGCTGTAAGTGTGGATCATCTCCACGGCGGCGGCAAATTGCAGCGATTTTTCCGCATTTTCGCCGCAAAGGGCGCAAAATGCCTGCGTCAAAACGGGGCGCAGGCGCTTGCCTCCGGCAAGGAGACTGTAACGCATGGCGTCAAAGAGCTCGCGCTGCGGCGCGTCGAATAAAAAGCGGGTTTGCAGGTACGCTTCGATTCGCTCGCGATAGCCGCGATAAATTTCGTCAAACATCGGCGTCCTCCGCAAAGGGCGCCTCCACGGGCGCGCCGTCGGCGCCTTTGGAAAGCGCCGTCACTTTCAGCTCCGCTTCGTCAAGCAGACGGTTGCAGGAGGAAATCAGCGCAGTCCCCTCTTCAAAAAGGCGCAGCGCTTCTTCCAGCGCGACCTCGCCGCGCTCCATGCGGCGTACAATTTCATCGAGCCGCGCGAGCGACTGCTCAAAGGTGACAGATTCCGTTTTCATTGGAAACCTCCAAAATCTCGGCGGCGGCGCTGCCGTCGGAAAATTCAATGCGCAGTCGGTCGCCGCAATGCAGAGAGCGCGCGCTTGTAACGGGCTTGCCCTGCGCATCGACGGCGAAGCTGTAACCGCGCGAGAGCACGCGCAAAGGGCTCATCGCATCTAGCTTCCCCGTCAGGCGGGAAAAACGCTCCCGCTCATAGCGCAGGCGCATCTGTGCCGCGTGGCTCAGGCGCTCTTGCGTGCGGTCGAGCCGCAGGCGGCAATCGTTAAGATAGTTGACGGGGCTTTTCATGCACGGCCGCGCGGAAAGCGCCTCAAGGCGCGTGCGGCTTTGCCGAAGCTGCCGCGTGGTGAGAGACAGAAGGCGCGCCTGCGCGCTTGCAAGCGCCGCACGAAGCTCCGCTTGGTCGGGGACGGCAAGCTCTGCGGCATTCGACGGCGTCGCCGCGCGAAGATCGGCAACGAAGTCGGAAATCGTGAAATCCGGCTCGTGCCCGACCGCCGAAATCACGGGGATTTCGGAGTCGGCGATTGCCCGCGCCACGCGCTCGTCGTTAAACGCCCACAAATC
>CAZGOO010000252.1:0-1687 GCA_964527505.1 uncultured Oscillospiraceae bacterium
ACCGTGACGGCCATCAACCTCTGCAAAGACCGCCTCAAGCACTGGTGGCGGCGCTCGGTGAGCGCCATTGAGGACAATCCCGAACCCGCCGACGACGGCGGCATCGGCACGGACGAGACGCTTCAAGCCGTCTTGCGTCTGCCGGAAAAATACAAAGACGTGATCTACCTCTTTTATTATATGGGCTATCAGACCGACGAAATCGCAAAAATGCTGCACAGGCCGCCCTCTACCGTTCGCAACCATCTGCGCGAAGCGCGCGAGCGGCTGCGCAAAGAGTTGGGAGAAGAGATGTCATGAAACCGATCAGAGAATCGCTCGAACCGATCGAGCCGCGCCCGGGTGCGCGCGAGCGTATGCTCGAACATATCTACGCAAAGGCGCAGCCGAAGAAGAAAAGCACGCTGCGCAGGCTTGCGCTGCCGATTGCGGCGTGCGTGTGCCTTGCGGCGGTCGGCGTGGCGGCGGTTTTGTACGAACCGGAGCTCAAGCCGGAGCTGCCGCCGGCGGATTCGCAGAGTGATGCCGAGCCCTATGCCCGCGTGGCAAGCCCCGCGGAGTTTGAAGTGTGCGGCATGGCGCTGGAAATGCCCGTCGAGGCGGACAATGCGGAATATGCCATCTTAAACGGCGCGATCGCCTCGGTCGAATTTGAAGTGGACGGCCACACCTACTACCTGCGCGCTGCGCGCGGCGACGAAGACGTCAGCGGTTTTTCGCCGGAAGAGGTGCAGGACTTAAGCCCGTCCGGCGCGCAGTACCGCGTGATGCGCTTTTCCGTCGGCCATCGCGTCTGCCACAAGCTGCGCTGGGCAGACGGAGACGCGGTTTACTACCTGAGCAACACCGATGGGGCGTCGCTCGAGCGGCTTATGGCAGTCTATGAGCTGCTGCGCGATGCGCAAATATGAAATGATTATGAACACCCGACAATTTGCGCTTCCCAATCGTTTGCTATACAGAGGCGCGAAAGCGCCGAATCCTCGTAAATCAAAAATCAAAACTAAGGAGAACCAAAAATGAAAAAGATTCTTGTACTTCTGCTCGCGGCCGTGATGCTCGTCGGCCTTGTCGCCTGCGCCGGCGATCAGAACTCGACCACCGAGCCCCCCACGACCACCAAGGGCGAAGAGAACAACGAAAGCAAGCTCGGCACCCTCGAACTGATCGAGAAGAAGCTCTCCGAGGGCATGGACAAGGGCTACGCCGCCGCCACCGAGATCACCAAGGATGAACTGAAAGACGTTTACGGCCTCGACACCGAGAAGATCACTTCTTTCGTTGCCAAGAAAGGCGCGAAGTTTGAAGACCTCGTGATCCTGCTCGAAGTGAAGAAGGGCACGAACGACGACGCCGTCGCCGCGCTCAACAAGTACCTCACCTCCCTCAACACCGAAGATGCGGAGCTTTCCGAGAAAGTGCTCGGCGCGCGCCTCTTCAGCGCGGACAACTATGTGCTTCTCATCATCACCGGTGAAGAGTACGCCGGCACCGACAAGGAAGCCGAAAAGAAGCTCGCCGACACCGAATATGCCAAGGTCGATACCATCATCAAGGGCGTCATGGGCGAGAGCCAGACGAATCTGGCCGACTTCGCCGTGAAGGCCGAGAACCCCGATAACGACCAGAACACCGACAACACCGAGGGCGAGAACAACGACAACACCGAAAACGGTGAGACCGAGGA
>CAZGOO010000253.1:0-1687 GCA_964527505.1 uncultured Oscillospiraceae bacterium
TGTCCATCGTCGTCTCCGCGCCGCGATGCACGCCGCCGATGCCGCCGGTGGCGAAAATGCGGATGCCCGCCATGTGGGCGATGATCATCGTGGTCGTCACGGTGGTCGCGCCGTCAAGGCCGCGCGCGCAGAGCATGGTCAGATCGCGGCGGGACGCTTTGGCGATGGCGGTGCCCTTTTTACCGAAATATTCGATCTCGGCCTCGGTCAGACCCGCCTTGAGGCGGCCGCCGATGATGGCGATGGTCGCGGGGACGGCGCCGCAGGAGCGGATGATGCGCTCTACTTCGAGCGCGGTCTGCACATTCTGCGGGTAGGGCATCCCGTGGGAAATGATGGTCGATTCGAGCGCGACGACGGGCTTGCCCGCCTCAAGCGCTTCTTTTACTTCGGGTTTGATGTCCAGATAGGGGTTCATATCGCTTCCTCCAATGTGTGGATTTTTACAAAATTGTCGCGCATCCGCGCGCGCACGGCCTCGGCGCTGAGCGCATCCGAAACGGTCAGCGGGGATTCGACGGTGATGGCGGCGGTCGCCGCCGCGGCAAGCGCACTCTGCTGCAAGGACGCGTCCTGCAAAAAGCTCCACGCGAGCGCTGCCGTGAAGCTGTCGCCCGCGCCGGTGGCGTTTCTCATCTGCGCGGGGAAACAGGGAATATGCACCATGGTGCCGCCCTCGGCGGCGATGACGCCCTGCGTGCCGAGCGAGAGAAACACGCGCTTTGCGCCGTGCTCCAGAAGGCGGAGGGTCGCTTCGCGCAAAGAGCGCGCGTCGGTAATGGCAACGCCGCTTAAAAGCTCGGCTTCCATGCGGTTGGGCTTGAGCGTGTGCAGCTTTCCGAAGAGGGGACGAAGCACCTGCGCCTTGGCGACCGAAACGGGGTCGGCAAACATGGGCGCGGTGCAGCGCTGCGCCAGAAATTCCACGGCGCTTCGCGGCAGATTCGCCTCGACGATGACGGCAGCCGCGCCGTTGATGAGCGCAAGCTCCTTTTGCAGATAGCTTTCGTCGATTTTTTCGCAGATCTGCATATCGCTCACGGCAAGGGCCATATCGCCCGTGTCGTCGGCGATGAAAAGGTAGGTCGAGGTGTGCCCGTCGGGCACATGGAGCGCGTGGCTCAGGTCGATGCCCAGCTTTTGGCAGGATTCTTCGATGTGCCGCGCCTGCGCGTCGGCGCCCAGAGCGGTCAGAAGATGCACCTTTACGCCCAGAAGCGCCAGATTGTGCGCGATGTTGCGCCCGACGCCGCCGAGGCTTTGGCGCACCGTGGCGGGGTTGGAGTCGCGCGCGACGGGCGGGGCAAGGCAGCGCCCGCCGATGTCGATGTTCGTGCCGCCGATGACGACGGCATAAGGCTCATGTTGCATCGCGTAGCCTCCTTTCGGAATTTTTAATTATAGCATATCCTGCCGAATTGTCAAGACTTTTTTCGGGAAGCTTCGCGTCGGGAAATTTTTGCGCCTCTGCGCAATTCTGCGGAACGCGGCGAAGCGGGGCGGCATAGGTTGAAGCGGGGGACATTTCCCCGCAAGGAGGAAGTTATGGAAACAAGAACACAGTCGATCGTCCGCGAGGGCGATCTGCCGACCTGCGCGGCGGGGCAGGGAAAACTGCCTGCCTGCGCGAGTTTGAGCGTGCCCTTTGTGCCGTTTCAGCAAAACGACCCGCCGATGTATCCGGCAA
>CAZGOO010000254.1:0-1683 GCA_964527505.1 uncultured Oscillospiraceae bacterium
CTGATCTGCGGGCCGCCGACCATATCGACCGCCTCGCCGAGCACATTGATATACCGTTGGATGATGGGGTCGCGCGTGATATGGGAAAAGCTCGTAAGCGAACCGATGCGGATATTTTCGTCCGCGTCGATGGTCACGCCGCGCAGCTCGTCAAGGCCGTAGATGGAAATAAGCTCCTTCCCCGCGCGCTTGCCCTCGCGCATCTGCACCAGCACGTCGCTGCCGCCGGCGATGATCTGCGCTTCGGGATGTTCCAGCCGAAGCGCGACGGCGTTTTGTACGCTTGTCGCCTCGTAGAGCGCCTTCATATCATACATGGTTACTTTTCCTCCTTCCAACTGTCGCGGATGAGTCCCGCCTCGTCAAACGCCGCGTACAGCACATGCGGCGTGATGGGAGCAACGTCGATGGCCGCCCCCGTGGCGTTGAGAATGGCGTTGCGGATGGCGGGCGCGCCCGAACAGGCCGGCGGCTCGCCCAGCGCCTTGGTGCCGTAGGGAGACGTGGGCTCGGGATTTTCGACGAACTGCGCCTCCAGATGCGGGTGATCCATAAAGGTGGAGAGCTTGTAGTCCAAGAGGTTGTTGTTGAGGGGCTTGCCCGTCTTTTCGTCGAAGAGCAGCTGCTCGCTCATGCCAAAGCCGATGGCCATGGACATGCCGCCGTGCACCTGTGCCTCGGCCAGGGCGGGGTTGATGAGCGTGCCGCAGTCGTGCACATTGATGATGTCTTTGAGCGTCACCTTGCACATGGGGATATCGACCTCGACTTCGGCAAAGGTGCAGCCGAAGGAGTAGGCGTTGTTGCGAATGGTGTAAGTCGACTCGGCGGTGATGTGCTCGCTGTCGGCGGCGTTATACTGCGCGGTCATGGCAAGCTCGGAGAGCGTCATGAGCGCCTTGCCGTCCACACAGCGCACGATCTCGCCGTTGACGATGTCCATGTTCTCCACGCTCTGGCGGGTGAGCTTGCTTGCGTAGGCCAAAATCTTCTGCTTGAGCTGCCCCGCCGTCTGACGGATGGAAAAGCCCGCGACGTAAGTCTGGCGGCTTGCATACGCGCCAAGGCCGGTGGGCGTGACGTCGGTATCCTGACAGCTCACCACGCGCACGTCGCGATAGCTTGCAAGGCCCACGGCCTCGGCGACCATCTGGGCATAGGCCGTGTCCGCGCCCTGTCCGATCTCGGTCTCGCCGCACTGATACGTAATGGTGCCGTCGAGGTTGAGCAGCATCCGGTTCGACGCCGTTTCCAGCGAAATGGGATACACGGCCGTATTGTACCAGAACGTCGCCACACCGATGCCGCGGCGGATATCGCCCTTGTCCTTGGCAAACTCGGCGACCTTGCGGTCGTAATCGATGTACGCCTTGCCTTTTTCCAGGCACTCGCGGAAGGAGTCGTAATAGTTGACGTTTTTCGAGAAGCCGTCTTCAAAGCCCTTGGGCATGATGTACTTCATGCGGTACTCCAGCGGGTCGATGCCGACGGCGCGGGCGCACTCGTCGATGTTGGCCTCGTCGGCAAAGCTGGCCTGCGGCATCCCGTAGCCGCGCATCGCGCCGGCGGCGGGACGGTTGGTGAACACGGTGTACGCGTCGCACTCCATATTCTCGCAGGGATAATGCTGCGGGAACGAACCCATGGCCTTTGCCACGATGGAATGCCCGTGCGAGGCATAAG
>CAZGOO010000255.1:0-1678 GCA_964527505.1 uncultured Oscillospiraceae bacterium
CCCCAGTGCTCCAAAACGGGCAAAAACGCCGCCAGCGTGCCCACGGACAATACGACCTCCAGCGACACGATCGTCATATAATAAGTGCGCATTCTCGGAGAGAGCTTCATTCTTTTTTCACCGCCTTATAACCGATGCCGCGAACGGTTATGATCTCAAAGTCGGGATTTTCCCGAAAGCGCTCGCGCAGGCGGTTGATGTGCACATCGACCGTGTGCGGGTCGGTCATGGAGTCCGGCCCCCAGATGTCGTCCATCACCTGCATTCGCGTGAAAATGCGCCCGGGAGAGGAGAGGAGCTTGTAAAGAAGCTGAAATTCTTTCTGCGGCAAAACCGTCTGCGTGCCGTCGTGTTCGACGGTCAAAGCGTCGTAGCGCAGAAGCGTGCGGCCGATGCGCAGCTCGCGCGAAGCGACCATCTGCGCGCGGCGCAAAAGCGCGCGGATGCGCAGAACCAGTTCGTTGACATTGACGGGCTTGACGAGATAGTCGTCCGCGCCGCTCAGAAAGCCCTGCTGCAAGTCCTGAAAGCCGTCGCGCGCGGTAATGAGCAAAACCGGAAGCGTGCTGCCCGCTTCGCGAAGCTGGCGCAGAAGGCCATAGCCGTCGAGACGGGGCATCATGATGTCCGAAACGAGCAGATCGACCGATTCGTGCTCCATCGCCTCAAGCGCTTCCACGCCGTCGCTCACGCCGACGGTCTGAAAGCCGTCGCGCTCGAGCACGCGGCAAAACAGCCTGCGCAGCTCGCCGTCGTCCTCCGCGACCAGAATTTTCAGCATAGCCATCGCCTCCTTTGTTTCTGTTACTATACCACATTTTCAATTTTTTGTAAAGAAGCTGCGTTTGTTGAACTTGCGTTTATCTTTGCGCGCTATTATCCTGCCATTGAAACGCGGCTTCGCGGAAAGGAGCATTTTTTATGAGTGAACAGGAAAAACTGACCCAAGACCCCCGCTCACAGACGGACACCGACCGCATTTTGACGCTGCCGAATATTTTGAGCTTTTTCCGTCTGGCCCTGATCCCGCTGATCGTCTGGCTCTACGAGGCGGGGCAATTCGGCTGGGCCTTTGCCATGCTGCTGCTTTCCGGCGTGACGGATGTGGTAGACGGTTACATCGCGCGCAGCTTCCACCTTGTTTCGGATTTCGGCAAGGCCATCGACCCGATCGCCGATAAGCTCACGCAGATCGCGGTGCTTTTGTGCCTGCTCGATCTGCGCCACTGGTGGGTCGTGGGCGTTTTGTGCCTGAAAGAGCTGTCCATCGGCATTCTCTCGCTGGCGGCGCTTCGCCGCACGCACCGCGTTTACAGCGCGGGCTGGTACGGCAAACTCTGCACCGTTGTGATTTACCTGTCGATGTTCGTTCTGATTCTCTGGCAGGATGCACCGCAGTGGTTCGTCACGGCAGACGGCGTGGTGATTTGCCTTCTGGTGCTTCTGGCGCTGGTCAAATACGCCGTGTACTATCTGGATATTCTGAAAGAGGCGCGTGAGGCAGGATGAAGCAGCGGGTCAGAACGTTTCTCGCGCGGCAACGCCTGCGCCTCGACCGCACGCTGCATCGCACCGCGCGCCGCAGATTCGTCTGCTGTCCCGCCTGTCGGCGCGTGCAGCCGATTCCCGCCGGCCGCGGCCAGAGCAAGGTCGTCTGCCGCAAATGCGGAGAAATTTT
>CAZGOO010000256.1:0-1673 GCA_964527505.1 uncultured Oscillospiraceae bacterium
CTGGATATTTTTTACGATTTCATAGGGGTCAAAGACCTTGGCCTTGCAGATCTCGCGGCACTCTTCCACGGAGGCGATGCCGTACTGAGCCAGAACGCCGTTGATCTTGTCGATTCTTCTTTCGTAGCTTTCAAACAGAGCCATTGTTTCGTCCTCCTCTTATTCCTGACGCGGGTCGATGTATTTGGCGGCGCCGTCGAACTGACCGTAGTGCCCCTTGGCCTTTTCCATCGCCTCGTTTGCGTCTACGCCCTTCTTCACGGCGTCCATCATCTTGCCGAGGTTGATGAATTCATAGCCGATGATCTCATCCTGCGCATTGAGTGCGAGGCGGGTAACATAGCCCTCGGCCATTTCCATATAGCGCGGGCCCTTGGCGGAGGTGGCGAACATCGTGCCGACCTGCGAGCGCAGACCCTTGCCGAGATCTTCCATCGACGCGCCGACGGACAGACCGCCCTCGGAGAATGCCGACTGCGTGCGGCCGTAGACGATTTGTAGGAAGAGCTCGCGCATGGCGGTGTTGATTGCGTCGCACACGAGGTCGGTATTGAGCGCTTCAAGGAGCGTCTTGCCGATGAGGATCTCCGAGGCCATGGCGGCCGAGTGGGTCATGCCGGAGCAGCCGATCGTCTCAACAAGCGCCTCTTCGATGATGCCGTCTTTCACGTTGAGCGTGAGCTTGCAGGCGCCCTGCTGCGGCGCGCACCAGCCGATGCCGTGGGTGAAGCCGGAGATATCGGAGATCTGCTTTGCCTGAACCCATTTGCCCTCTTCGGGAATGGGCGCCGGGCCGTGGTACGCACCCTTGGCAACGGGGCACATATGCTGAACTTCGGTCGTGTAGATCATTGCTAAAAGTCCTTTCCTTGCGCCGATGGCGCCATAATCTTGTTTCCGCAAAAAATTCGTCATTTTTGTCAAATGACGATTGGGGATTTCATGAACAGTATACAAAAATTTCGGCAAAATGTCAATGGATATCCTCGACAATTCTATGAAAAACACGCCGCTTCTTTGCGAAGCGGCGCGATTTTTCAGGATTCGTAGCCGTAGACCCACGCATTGGGCAGGTAGCGCGAGTCGCCGTTGGAGCACTGCGTCACATATTCGCCGCGATACCACATGACCGCGCTTGTGCCGCCGTCGAGGTTCATGGCGTTGTAGGCTTCGTGGCGCGCGAGAATGTTCGCGCATTCGGCAAAGGTGATGCCGAACGACTGCGTCTGGCGGCCTTCGACCACAAGCATGAGAATTTCGCCCGTGGCCGACTGGCCGATGCACGCGCGGGGTTGAACGCTCGCCCAGCCGTCAAAGGAGCACATCTGGCCGTCGATGATGAGCGCGGGGAGGAACTCCACCGCGTCGGTCACGTCGTCGGCAACGACGGTGTTGGCGTTGGTGATATACATCCGGTTATCTTCCGTCAGCTCGATGCGCTTGTAGCCGTAAGAGGTGTAGTGTTCGCCGTAGGAGACGCCCTTGCACATGGTGTAGCCGGCGAGCGTGCCGCCGTTGCCCATGCCGTTCTGGTCAATGAAGCCGCTGCCGGTGATGCCGAGCACGCCGCCGGAGCGCTTGACGATGGTGCCGAGCTTCTGGCCGTAGTAGCCGATGGAGGAGGCCACTTCGCAGCGAAGCTGCGCGGGGTCTTTCGCCACGGCAAGAACGCC
>CAZGOO010000257.1:0-1668 GCA_964527505.1 uncultured Oscillospiraceae bacterium
AGGAGCGCGAGGGGATGTTCGCCCCCGGCCGCTTCGTGATGACCTGCTGCGTGGAAGACATTCAGTTTATGGGTCTGCCCTGCAAATATGCCGGCGCCTCCGCGCTCAAAGCGCGCGACTGGGTCATGGTGACGGCGAAAATCCGCGTGGAGCACCACGCGGTCTACCGCGGCAAAGGCCCCGTGCTCGAAGCGCAGCTTGTCGAAGCGGCGCAGCCCGCCGAGCAGGACGTCTGCACATTCTGAAAACACAAATCCCCCGCAATGCAAACGCATTGCAGGGGATTTTTTCATTGGATTCTCAGTATGCGACGCCCCAGTAAATCATTTTCTTCGCGGGTTTGCCGCAGCAGGCGCAGGTTTCGCCGAGGTTTTCCTGCGCAAAGGGGATGCAGCGCGAGCTCATGCCCGCTTCCTCTTTCATGCGGATTTCGCAGGCTTCGTCGCCGCACCACATGGTCTTGATAAAGCCGCCGTTTTCCTGCTGGAGGCGCTTTGCCTCTTCCAAGGACTGCGCGGCGTAGATATGCTCCATGAGGTTCTTCTTTGCGCGGGCATACAGGCCGTCGTGCACCGCTCGGAGCTGCTCGCCCGCCGCCGTTTCGACGTTTTCCAGCGGAACGAAGGTCTTTTCGCCGTTGTCGCGGCGCACCATGCAGCACTGCCCCTGCTCGATGTCTTTCGGGCCGAGCTCCACGCGCACGGGCACGCCCTTCATCTCATACTGCGCGCATTTCCAGCCGAGGGAGTTGTCGCTCTCGTCGAGCTTTGCGCGGTAGCCCGCTGCGTTGAGCCGCTCGCACAGCGCGCGCGCCGCGTCCAGAACGCCCTCTTTGTGCTGCGCGACGGGCACGACGATGAGCTGCACGGGCGCAATCTTCGGGGGCAGAACGAGGCCGTTGTTATCGCCGTGGGTCATGATGATGCCGCCGATGAGGCGCGTAGAGGAACCCCACGAAGTCTGGAACGGGTGGTGGAGCTGGTTGTCTTTTCCGGTAAAGGTGATGTCGAATGCCTTGGCAAAGCCGTCGCCGAAGAAATGGGACGTGCCCGCCTGAAGCGCTTTTTTGTCGTGCATCATGCACTCGATGGTGTAGGTCGCTTCCGCGCCGTTGAACTTCTCCTTGTCGGTTTTGCGGCCGCGGATGACGGGCATGGCCAGCACGTTTTCGCAGAAATCGGCATACACATTGAGCATTCTCTGCGTCTCTTCCTGCGCCTCTTCGGAGGTTGCGTGCATCGTGTGGCCCTCCTGCCAGAGGAACTCGCGGTGGCGCAGGAAGGGGCGGCTCGTCTTTTCCCAGCGCAGCACGCTGCACCACTGGTTATACATCTTCGGCAAATCGCGGTGCGAATGGATCACGTCGCGGAAATGCTCGCAGAAAAGCGTCTCCGAAGTCGGACGGATGCAATAGCGCTCCTCCAACTTCTCGCTGCCGCCCATCGTGACCCACGCGCACTCCGGCGCGAAACCCTCAACATGATCTTTCTCCTTTTGCAGGAGGGATTCGGGGATCAGCATCGGCATATACACATTCTCCGCGCCGGTCTTTTTGAACTCGGCATCCATAATGTGCTGGATATTCTCCCAGATGGCATAGCCATAGGGACGGTAAATGAACATTCCCTTGATGGAGGAATAGTCGATCAGCTCCGCTTTTTTGCACAC
>CAZGOO010000258.1:0-1650 GCA_964527505.1 uncultured Oscillospiraceae bacterium
TCCTGCTCGCCCGCGCCCTCGGTGGCGTAGAAGCCGCTGCCCGGGGCAAACATGACGGTCTCGCCGTTGTCTTCAAACTCGGTCAGAAGATACATCTGGAACTTCTCCGCGCTGTCTACGGGGAGCTTTGCCATCGCGTAGAACGCGCCCTGCGGCTCGCTCGTGACGATGCCGGGGATCTCGCGCAGCTTGCGGTAGCACAAGTCGCGGCGGCGGCGATATTCTTCGCGGGTCGCGTCGAAGTAGTTTTCGTCCACACCATAGAGCGCGGCGGCGCCGATCTGGTCGAGCGTTGCCACGGACAGGCGCGCCTGCGACATCTTGGTCACGCTCTGCATGAGCTCCTTATTGCGGCTGATGAGCGCACCGATGCGCGCGCCGCAGGCGCTGAAGCGCTTGGAGACGGAGTCGATAACGATGAGGTTGTCGTCGATGTCGCGGAAGGACGCGGCGGTGGCGGGCTTGCTGCCGTCGTAGATGAACTCACGGTACACTTCGTCGCAGATAAGGAAGAGGCCGTGTTCCTTGGCGATGTCGGCCACAAGGCGCACTTCCTCGGTAGTCATGACGCAGCCGGTGGGGTTTCCGGGGTTGGAGAACATGATGGCGCGGGTCTTTTCGTTGATGAGCGGCTCGATGAGCGCGCGGTCGGCGAAGCGGTAGCCGTTTTCCGCAGAAGTGGGGATGGGACGGATAGTGCCGCCCGCGGAGCGGATGAAGGTGTTGTAGTTGGGATAGAAAGGCTCGGGGATGAGCACTTCGCAGCCCTCGTCGAGGATGCAGAGCATCGTCATGAGCAGCGCTTCGCTGCCGCCGGTGGTGATGAGCATTTCGTCGCGGGAATATTCCACACCGAGGCGCTTATAATAATCGCGAACGGCGTCTACCAGAACGGGGATGCCGGGCGCGGGGGCGTAGGCAAGAACGTCCTGATGGAAGTTGGAGATGGCGTCGAAATACGCGGGGGGCGTCTCGATATCGGGCTGGCCGATGTTGAGCTGGTAGATCTTGATGCCGCGCTCTTTGGCGGCGTTGGCATAGGGGTAGAACTTGCGGATGGGCGACAGGCGGCAATCCTGAATGCGCTTTGCGAGCTTCATTGCGTTGGTTCCTCCGAAATTTTTATTTTTTATTTTGTTGGTTTATGTTGTCAGATTGCGGAAAGCAACTGTTCCACGCGGTCGGTCTTTTCCCACGAAAGGTCGAGGTCGGCGCGGCCGAAGTGGCCGTAGGCGGCGGTTTGCAGATAGATCGGGCGGCGCAGGTCGAGCGCTTCGATGATGGCGGCGGGGCGCAGATCGAAGCAGCGGCGCACGGCTTCGGCGATGCGCGCATCGTCGTATTTGCCCGTGCCGCGCGTGTCCACCAGAACGCTGACCGGCTCGGCAACGCCGATGGCATAGGCAAGCTCCAACTGCACCGAGCGGGCAAGCCCCGCCGCGACGAGGTTTTTGGCGATGTAGCGCGCCATGTAGGCCGCGCTGCGGTCTACCTTCGTCGGGTCTTTGCCCGAGAATGCGCCGCCGCCGTGCGAAGCGTAGCCGCCGTAGGTATCGACGATGATTTTGCGGCCGGTCAGACCCGAGTCGCCCTCGGGGCCTCCGAGCACGAAGCGGCCCGTGGGATTTACATAGAATTTCGTATCTTTCA
>CAZGOO010000259.1:0-1586 GCA_964527505.1 uncultured Oscillospiraceae bacterium
CGCCTCGGTGCAGGCGTCCATCGTGCAAAACTATTCGCTCATCGGCCTGTATGTCGGCATTGTTTATGCCGCGTTGTGCGCGGCGGCGGGATTCGGCCTGATGCACAAAACGCGCAGCGCCTATATGCTCGCGGCCTTTCCCATTTCGCGGCGCGAAATGTTCGGCACGGGCGCGCTGACGGGCCTTATCTTCGGCCTTGTACCGCTTTTCACCGTCGCGGGGCTTTGCAGCCTGATGTGCCTGCCCGCGGGCGCGGCCGCCCTTGGTGGCGTGTGGCTCGGAACGCTTATTATCGCGATTGAATTTTTGATTTTCTTCTTCCTTGCCACTTTTGCCATGCAGCTTACGGGCAAAATGTTCGCGGCGGCGGGCGTGTATGTGCTGCTCAACTGCGCGTTTATGATCATCGAGGCGCTCGGCGGCATGATCATCGAGCCGCTTCTGACGGGCATCACCAACCGCGATTATTTAAGCAAATACCTCACGCCCGCGTGGCTCTTAAACGAAGCCGTCACGGTCAAAAGCGGTTACGACACCGCCGGGAATCTGACTCGCGTCGTGAGCATCGCATGGCCGGAAGTTCTTATTTTGCTTGCGGTCTGTCTGGCGCTGTTCTATCTGGGCTGGCAGCTTTACCGCCACCGCAGAATGGAAATGAGCGGAGAGCTCGTCGTTTTCCGCGCGGCGCAGCCGGTTTGCCGCGTCCTTCTGAGCGTGCTTGCGGCGCTGTTTGTGTGTGTGATTCTCACGAGCATGATCGATATCTACGCGCAGCCGGATACGACCTCGGGCTTCATTTTCTCCTGCATTTACCTCTCCATCGGCGCATTTTTGGGCTGGTTCGGCGCGGAAATGCTGCTCAAAAAGAGCCTGCGCGTGTTCCGCGGGCGCAGCTTTGTGGGGCTTGGCGTCGTGTTTGCGGTGCTTGTGGCGCTGCTCGGCTGCTTCCGCGCAGACGCGTTCGGCATCGTGCACAAAGTGCCGGAACCGGACGAAGTGAAGAGCGTGCAGGTGCGCCTCGGCAGCGAGCGCTACACGCTCAATGAGCGAGAGGACATCGAAAAGTTCCTGAAAATCCACGCCGCGCTCATCGACGAGCAGGAGTTTTCCGACGAGGAGGACTACACGGGCAGCTACTACTGCCGCCTGATTTACACGCTCAAAGACGACTCCACCATCGAGCGGCGCTACCGCGTCCTGCCTTACGCCAAGAGCGAAACCATGCGCCAATGCGCCATGGATCTGCGCGCTTTGTGCAGCGACCCGAACACGATTTATAAATCGCTCATGGAGATCAACATCCTCGAAACGGAGGAGATTATCGTCTGGTTCGAGGCGACGGATGACTACTGGACGCTCACGGAATCGGAAATTTCCCGCCTTGTCAACGCGATTTTGGACGATGTGCTTGCGGGAAACACGCAGGGCCTTTTCGACGGCGGAAGCTCCGAGGACTACAATATTCTCCTTTACATCTGGCAAGAGGACAACCATAGCCAAATTGCGCAGGAGCTTTATATCACGCCCGAGCAGACGACGAGTTATGAGATCCTCCAAGACCTTTTGGCAAAATACGCCGATAAGG
>CAZGOO010000260.1:0-1551 GCA_964527505.1 uncultured Oscillospiraceae bacterium
CCACCTTCGAGTTTGACTCCCGCGACCGCATGGAGCTGAGCGTTCCCCGTGACCAATACGGCTACCTTGCCGAGGGCGACCGTGGAATTTTGCAGTTTCAGGGCTCGCAGTTCATCGGCTTCGTCCGGCAGTAAAATGCGCCAAAACGATTCGCAAAAAATCCCGTCTGAGGTTCAGGCGGGATTTTTTTGCGGGAAAGCCGTCGATTTTTGTTTACTTCACGGCGGCGGTGTGATACAATAAAAGTTGATTGACTGATACATACCGCCCGCGCCATCCGCGCGGCGGCAAGGAAAGGATGACAGCCTTGGACACTTACGCCATAGAGTTGCGGCATATCACCAAGCGGTTCGGCGCGCAGGTCATCGCAAACGACGACATCTCCCTCGGTCTGCGGCGCGGGGAGATCCTCGCCCTGCTCGGCGAAAACGGCAGCGGCAAGACCACGCTGATGAATATGCTCGCGGGCATCTATCTGCCCGATGAGGGCGAAATCTACGCCGACGGCAGGCGCGTTTCCATCCGCTCCCCGCGCGACGCCATCGACCACAAAATCGGCATGATCCATCAGCATTTCAAGCTCGTAGACGTCTTTACCGTCACGGAAAACATCATTCTCGGCCTGAATGAGGGCGCGCTTGTCGATCGCGCCGCCGCCGCGCGGCGCGTGCGCGAGATCTGCACGCGCTACGGCTTCGAGATCGACCCGAATCACAAGATTTATGATTTGTCCGTCTCACAGAAGCAGACCGTGGAGATTATCAAGGTACTCTATCGCGGCGCGGATGTGCTCATCCTCGATGAGCCGACCGCCGTTTTGACCCCGCAGGAGACGGAAAAGCTCTTCACGGTCCTTCGCAATATGCGAAACGACGGCAAGGCCATCGTAATCATCACCCACAAGCTCAATGAGGTCATGGCGCTGTCGGACAAGGTCGCCGTTTTGCGCAAGGGCAAATACATCGGCACGGTCGAAACCGCGCAGACAAACCCGCAGGCGTTGACCGAGATGATGGTCGGCCACAGCGTCAGCCTGAACATCGACTGCCCGCGCTACGACGCACCGACCGAGCGCCTGCGCGTGGAACATCTGACGTGCTACGACGGCGAGGGCGTGAAAAAGCTCGATAATGTCTCGTTCGTTGCAAACGGCGGCGAAATTCTCGGCATCGCCGGCGTGGCCGGCTCCGGCCAGAAAGAGCTGCTCGAGGCCGTTTCGGGATTGTATCCCGTCGCCAAAGGCTCCGTCATCCACTCTCCCGCAGACGGCGCGCCGACCGAGCTCGTCGGCAAAACGCCCCGCCAGATTCGCAACTGCGGCGTTTCGCTCGCGTTCGTCCCCGAAGACCGTCTGGGTATGGGCCTTGTCGGCTCGATGGGCATGACGGGCAACATGATGCTTCGAAGCTGGCGCAGGGGACGGGGCGTTTTCGTCAACCGCAAAGACCCGAGCGAACTTGCCATGCAGGTCTGGAAAGAACTGGAAGTTGTCACGCCGAACGTCGATTTTCCCGTGCGGAAAATGTCCGGCGGCAATGTGCAAAAGGTGCT
>CAZGOO010000261.1:0-1548 GCA_964527505.1 uncultured Oscillospiraceae bacterium
TGTACTTCACCACGGTCGATGTGGTCGGTCAGGGACTTCCGATTCTTCTGCCGAAGGGCGCGCGCGTCATTCAGCTTTTGCAGCGCTGGGTCGAGGACGAAGAGCAGAAGCGCGGCTATCTTCTGACGAAAACGCCGCTCATGGCCAAGCGCGAGCTTTATAAAATCTCCGGCCACTGGGATCACTATCTCGACGGAATGTTCGTTTTGGGCGACCCGGACGACGAGACGAAAGAATGCTTCGCCCTGCGTCCGATGACCTGCCCGTTCCAGTATCAGGTGTTCCTCAACCGCGCCCGCTCCTATCGCGATCTGCCGATGCGTCTGGGCGAAACGTCCACGCTGTTCCGCAACGAAAGCTCGGGCGAAATGCACGGTCTGATTCGCGTGCGCCAATTTACCATCTCCGAAGGCCACCTCATTCTCCGCCCGGAGCAGTTGGAGGACGAATTCCGCGGCTGTCTGGAATTGGCAAAATACTGCCTCGACACGGTCGGAATGCTCGAAAACTGCACGTTCCGCTTCTCGCAGTGGGATCCGAACAACACCGAAAAATATATCGGCACGCCCGAGCAGTGGGACGAAGCGCAGAGCATCATGGGCAGAATCCTCGACGACCTCGGCGTGGACTACACCATCGGCATCGACGAAGCCGCGTTCTACGGCCCGAAGCTCGACATTCAATATAAGAATGTGTTCGGCAAAGAGGACACCATCGTCACCATTCAGGTCGATCAGCTTCTGGCCGAGCAGTTCGGCATGGAATACACCGACGTAGACGGCAAAAAGCGCCGCCCGTATATCATCCACCGCACCTCTCTCGGCTGCTACGAGCGCACCTTGGCCTACCTCATCGAGCGCTTCGCGGGCGCGCTTCCTCTTTGGATGATGCCCACGCAGGTGCGCGTGCTTCCCATCACCGACCGCGCGCATGACTACGCCCAGAGCCTTGTGGAAAAGCTCACCGCCGTCGGCATCCGCGCCGAGGGCGACCTGCGCTCGGAAAAGCTGGGCTACAAAATTCGCGAAGCGCAGCTTCAGAAAATTCCCTATATGCTCGTCGTCGGCGACCGCGACATCGAAAACGGCACCGTCTCCGTGCGCACCCGCGCGGGCGAGGACCTCGGCGCGATGCGTCCCGAGGAATTCATCGAAAAGTGCCTGCGCGAGATTCGCGACAAGGTGCGTGACTGAGGTTTCGTCGCAAGGAGGCAGGTTGCGTGAAAAAACTGAAATTTCTGCTTGCCCGCCTGTTCGACATGGACTATCGGCAGCTTTTTGCCACCGTCCGCGCGCTGCATAAAAAGACGGGCAAAAGCCGCCTGTGGCTGCTTTGCGATATCCTGCGCTGCGGCGCGCGCTACGGCGCGGGCTATCGCGACTACGCGCTGTGCGAATTTTACGACCTGACGGCCGCGCAGCGCGCCACCTATGTGACCCGCGGGGTCAATAACCGCCTCGTTTCGCTGCTCAACGACAAAAATTACTACCACTGCGTAGACGACAAGGCGGAATTTAACCGCCTCTACGCCGAATTTCTGCACCGCGA
>CAZGOO010000262.1:0-1544 GCA_964527505.1 uncultured Oscillospiraceae bacterium
ACAAGCGGAACAAGAACGATTTCGTTCTCTGGTTCACCAAGTCCAAGTTTGAGGATCAGGCTCTCAAGTGGGACTCCCCCTGGGGCGTTGGCTACCCCGGCTGGCACATCGAATGCTCCGCCATCTCCCTCAAGCACCTCGGCGAGCACCTCGATTTGCACTGCGGCGGCATCGACAACGCTTTCCCGCACCACACGAACGAAATTGCACAGTCTGAGGCGTATCTGGGGCATAAATGGTGCAACTACTGGTTCCATGTGCACCACCTCAATTCCGAGACGGGAAAAATGTCGAAGTCCAAGGGCGAATTTCTGACGGTCAAGACCCTTGAGGACAAGGGCTACGACCCCATGGTCTATCGCCTCTTCTGCCTGCAAAGCCACTACCGCCGAAATCTCGTGTTCTCGTGGGAAAACCTCGACAATGCGGCGCTGTCTTATCGCAAGCTCGTGGCGAAAATCGCCGCGCTCGACCCGAAGTGCGCCGAAGAAATCGACGAAGCGCAGCTGGAAGCGCTCAAAGAGCGCTTCCGGACGGCTCTGTGCGGCGACTTGAACACGTCTCTGGCCATTACCGCCCTGTACGACGTTCTCAAGGCAAAAACGAACGACAAAACGAAGCTCGCCGCCGTCGCGGATTTTGAGCGCGTTTTGGACCTGAATCTCCTTGCCGCCGCCGAGGCCGCGCGCGCCGCGCAGCCCGAGGCGCAGGAAGAGGAGCACGACCCCGAGATCGAGGCGCTGCTTTCCGAGCGCGCGCAGGCGAAAAAGGACAAAAACTGGGCGCGTGCCGACGAAATTCGCGATACGCTCAAAGCGCGCGGCATTGAAATCATCGACACGCCGCAGGGCGCAAAATGGAAGCGCATTTGAGGAATCGGCAATGAAGCTGATGATTTTAGACGGAAACAGCGTCATGAACCGCGCGTTTTACGGCATTCGCCCCCTGACCACGCGCGACGGCCTGTTTACCAACGCCATCTTCGGATTTTTGAACATTTTAGAGCGCGTGCGCGCCGAAGAAGCGCCGGACGCGCTGTGCGTGGCGTTCGACTTGCACGGGCCGACCTTTCGCCACCTGAGATACGACGGCTACAAGGCCACGCGCCACGCCATGCCCGAGGAGCTGGCGCAGCAGATGCCCGTGATGAAAGACGTTCTGCGCGCGATGAACATCCCCATTTACGAATGCCAAGGCTGGGAGGCCGACGACGTGCTCGGCACGGTCGCCTCACGCTGCGCCGCGCAGGACTGGAACTGCGTGATTCTCACGGGCGACCGCGACAGCCTGCAACTGGTTTCCGACCGCGTGACGGTCAAGCTCGTGCGCTCGCAGGGCGGGCAGACCCTCTCGGAAAACTACACCCCCGCGCGCTTCCGCGAGGAATACGGCATGGAGCCGATTCACCTCATCGACCTCAAGGCGCTCATGGGCGACTCGTCCGATAATATCCCGGGCGTGGCGGGCGTGGGGCCGAAAACCGCGACGGAGCTTCTGCACCGCTTCGGCACGCTCGACGGGGTGTATGAAAATCTCACGCCGCA
>CAZGOO010000263.1:0-1533 GCA_964527505.1 uncultured Oscillospiraceae bacterium
GCGACGGTCGTGGCAAGCGCAAAGGCATTTTCGATGATGCAGCAGTTTTTCGGCACGGATTTTTCCGAAAACCGCCTCGTCGTCTCCGAGGGCGACACGCTCGCGCTCGGCGCGCACACCCTGCATTTCGTCGGCGCGCCGATGGTGCACTGGCCGGAGGTCATCGTCAGCTACGAATCGACCGAAAAAGTCCTCTTCTCCGCCGACGGCTTCGGCAAATTCGGCGCGCTTGACGCAACCGAGGACTGGACGGACGAAGCCCGCCGCTACTTTATCGGCATCGTCGGCAAATACGGCAAGCAGGTGCAGTCGCTCCTGAAAAAGGCCGCTACACTGGACATTGAAAAGATTCTTCCTCTGCACGGCCCCATCCTCACGGAAAACCTCGGTTATTATCTCAATCTTTACAACACTTGGTCGAGCTATGAGCCGGAGAGCGACGGCATCGTCATCGCCTACACCTCCGTCTACGGCCACACCCGCGCCGCCGTGGAGCAGCTCGCCGAAAAGTGCCGCAAAAACGGCTGCCCGAAGGTCATCGTCCACGACCTCGCGCGCACGCACTTGTCCTACGCCGTGGCCGACGCTTTCCGCTACGGTAAGCTCATCCTCGCCACGACCACTTACAACGCCGATATCTTCCCGCCCATGCGCCACTTCATCGAAGCGCTCACCGAGCGCAATTTCCGAAACCGCACCGTCGGCTTCGTGGAAAACGGCTCGTGGTCGCCGCTCGCCGCGAAGGTCATGCGCGACCTTTTCGCCAAGTCGCAGGATCTGCGCTTCGCGCAGAATACCGTGCGCATTTTTTCCGCGCTCGACGCGGGAAGCTGTGAGCAGTTAAACGCGCTGGCGGACGAAATGTGCATGGACTATCTGGCGCGGCAGGACGCCACCGCGAACAAAAACGACCTCACGGCGCTCTTTAACCTCGGCTACGGTCTGTATGTCGTCACCTCGAACGACGGCAAAAAGGACAACGGCCTCATCGTCAACACCGTCACGCAGGTAACGAACACGCCCAACCGCGTCGCAGTCGTCATCAACAAGCAGAACTACTCCCACCACGTCATCCGCCAGACGGGCACGATGAATGTCAACTGCCTGAGCGTGGACGCGCCCTTTGAAGTGTTCGAGCGCTTCGGCTTCCACAGCGGGCGCAATACCGACAAATTCGCCGGCTGCGAATTTGCCCGCAGCGACAACGGGCTCGTGTTCCTCACGAAATACGTCAATTCGTTCCTCTCGCTGCGCGTGGTGCAGTATGTCGATCTCGACACGCACGGAATGTTCGTCTGCGAGGTCACGGAGGCGCGCGTTTTGTCCGACCGCGAGACGATGAGCTACACCTACTATCAGAAAAACGTCAAGCCGAAGCCCGAAACGGAGGGCAAAAAGGGCTTTGTCTGTAAAATCTGCGGCTATGTTTACGAGGGCGACACCCTGCCCGAGGACATCGTTTGCCCTCTGTGCAAGCACGGCGCCGCCGACTTCGAACCGATCGAATAAATTGTCCTGCCGAGCAACTTGCCC
>CAZGOO010000264.1:0-1522 GCA_964527505.1 uncultured Oscillospiraceae bacterium
TTGATCTCTTTGACCTTGCCGGTGAAGAGCTTCATGAAGATGTAGGAGATGAGGCCGAAGGCGATGCCGTAGGAAATGTTGTAGGAGAAGGGCATCATGGCCATCGTCATGAACGCGGGGACGGCCTGCGCGGGGTCGCTCCATTCGATGTCTTTCACGCCGCCGATCATCAGAATGCCGACGTAGATCAGCGCGGCAGCGGTGGCGCAGGAGGGAACGAGCGCGGCGACGGGCGCGAAGAACATGGCGATGAAGAACATCAGACCCGTGACCATCGAGGTCAGACCCGTGCGGCCGCCCTCGGCAATGCCCGCGGAGGACTCCACGAAGGTGGTGACGGTGGAGGTGCCGCAGACCGCGCCGAAGCAGGTGGCCACGGCGTCGGCGAGCATCGCGCGGTTCATGTTGGGGATGTTGCCGTTTTCGTCGAGCATCTTGCCGGCGGAGCACGCGCCGTAGAGCGTGCCGAGGGTGTCGAACATATCGACCATGCAGAAAGCGAGCATCGTGGTGGCAAAGGTCACAACGAAGCTGCCCATGCCGTTTGCGGCGATCCACGCGGAGAAGTCAAAGCCCTCGGTGAACACCTTGAGGAACGAAATGTTGAAGAAATCCTTAAAGGGCTGCACGAGGTCGAAGCTCAGATTCGGCTGCACCTTATCGGCATAGAAGCCGCCGACGGAGGCAAGGCCGAGGATGTAATAGAGCGCGGCCGCGCCGAGAATGCCCCAGAACACGGCACCCTTGACCTTCTTTTTGGACATTGCGCCGATGGCGATGACCGCAAAGACGGTGATGAGCAGGGGCATGATCTCGGCCCAAGTGGCGGAGCCGAAGACGATGTTAAACGAGTGCAGATCGACGAGCGTAGCGGAGCTATCGACGATGATGCCGGCATTTTGCAGGCCGAGGAAGGCGATGAAGAGGCCGATGCCGGCGGAGATGGCGGTCTTGATGGCCTTGGGGATGGCGTCGAAGATGATGCGGCGCAGACCCGTGACGGACAGCAGCACGAACACGATGCCGTCCACCAGAACCATGACGAGCGCGTTGGCGTAGCTAAAGCCCATGCCGAAGCAGACGGAATAAACGAAGAACGCGTTTAGACCCATGCCGGATGCCTGCGCCAAGGGGAGCTTGGCCAGAAGGCCGATGAGCAGCGTGCCGAACACGGCGGAGATGGCCGTGGCGATGTAGACGGCGTTGTACATCCCTTCCGTGCCGAGGGAAGAGAACATTCCGGCATTGACCATGAGAATGTAGGCCATTGCCATAAACGTGGTCAGACCCGCGAGGATTTCCGTGCGAACGGTCGAACCGGCTTTGCTCACGCCAAAGGCGCGGTCGAGCCCGCGGGGCTCAGTTTGGTTTGCCATTTTGAAGTTTCCTCCGAATTTGATTTTGCGAAAACACTTCGCAGTTTAAGTATAGCACAAAGCGTTCAAAAAAGCTACACTGTTTCGTTACTTTTTCGACAAAATATTTCTCTGCCGAGATTTCCGACAAAAAACAGGCGCCCCGC
>CAZGOO010000265.1:0-1502 GCA_964527505.1 uncultured Oscillospiraceae bacterium
GCATATCGTAAAGCGCGTCGTAAAGCGGGCGCAGATAGGGGTCAACCTTGTTCTGCAAATCGCCCGGCAAAAAGCCCAGCCGTTCGCCCGCTTCCACCGCGGGGCGCGTGAGGATGATGCGGTTGACCGTCTTTTCGCGGAACGCCGCAACGGCGGCGGCGACGGCAAGATAGGTCTTGCCCGTGCCGGCAGGGCCGACACCGATGGTGACGGTGTTTTTCGCGATGGCTTTCATGTAGCGCTGCTGGCCGAGGGTCTTGGCCTTGATGGGCTTGCCCTTGGCGGTGATGCAAACGACATCCTTGCTCATTTCGCCGATTTTATCGTCGTTCCCCGTGGAGACAAGGTCGATGAGATAGCGCACTTTCTGCTCATCGATCTGCTCGCCCTTGGCGGCAAGAAGGAGTAGCCCCTCGACGGCGCGCCCCGCGCGCTCGACCGCTTCGTCCTCACCCGAGAGCTTGAGCTCCGTGCCGCGGTTGGTAATGCGCACGTTGTAAGTTTCTTCGATGCGCTTGATATTTTCGTCAAACGAGCCGAACACGTTGATGATCTGCTCGATGCGCTCGGCGTTGATTGTTTTTTCCATTGTTATTTCCTCCGTAAGCGGGTTCGGCGGGCAAAAATACCGCGATCATTTCTTCGCACGCGCTGTCGCAAAAAAGCGTGTAGCGCGCGCCGTCGCAGGAAATGCGGCTTCGGGTGCTTCCGACCGTCCCGACGATCTGCGCGCGCAGAAACTTCTGCCACGCCTGCGACAAAAGCGTGCGCGCCTCGCTTTCGGGAAATTCGACCTCGCGCAGGGTATAGGCGCGACAGGTCGTAATTTCAAGCGTGGCGCAAAGCGCCGTCCCATCCGGCGCGCGCAAAGTTTTTCTCTCGGTTATTCTATCACAATCCGACCGCAAAAAGCTACTGCCTTTGCCGATTTTTCTTTGAAAATTTCCGACCGTGAGGCGATATTCCGTCCAAACTTCGCCCGTGTAGACCTTTTCCTGCCGAAACGCGGGGCAAACGAGCGCGCCTGCGCGGCGCGTTTGGGCGTAAATCTCCGCGTCGGCGCAGACCGCGCGCAGATATAGGCCATAGTCCTCAAAGCCCGAAACGAGAAGCTGCCCTTTCGTGACCGCCTCGCCCACGGCGCACAGGTTCATCCCCTCGAAAACCGAAACCTGCGTCAAAACGCCGTCGCGCAGGGCGACGATGTGCCCCGCCGCGCTCTGCGGCTTTGCCGGCTCGGCCACCGCGCGCTCCGCGACGGGGACGGTCAAAATGCCGCCCTTGCGATTGACCGTGCACCACGACAGCGCGGGGATTTTCAGAAGCATTCGGTCGCGCAGGCTTTGCGGGCTGATTTCGTCCGCGCGCGTGCCGAACGACACGCCCAAATCGCTCAGCGCCTGCAAAATTTCGTCGCTTGAAACCCTTTCGTTGCCCTCGACGCGAATGAGCCACACGCGGTTTTGCAGCGCAAAGGTCAGAAAAATCGCCGCAAGCAGCCC